>JBMCMH010000091.1:0-10403 GCA_048614515.1 Alkalispirochaeta sp.
GAGCTAAGGAGTATAAGGATGATCGGGATCCGTCTCGCAGACCACAGTGTCTTTTCCGTGTTTCGTTCAGAAGCGCCCGGGGGACAACGGGTAGTCCTTACAACCGCCCGTGACAACCAGGAACGCGTCGATATTCACCTTGTTCAGTCAAATCCCGACGTCGGCTCCTGGGATATCGGAACCGTCACGTTGGATGATCTCCCTCCTGCCCACGGAGGAGAGGTGGAGATTGAGCTCGTCCTCCGGCTCACCCCGGACGGGCAACTTGAGGCAACCGCTACCAACCGGGCCACCGGCAATAGCCGCAGTATTTCGATTGATATCCAACGGGCGGTTAGGGAAGCGGAGTTTGCGGTTCCCCAATCACTAACCGATGGGTTCGAGCCGGATCTTGCCACGGAACCGGAGCCGGAACCCCGCCCCCGACGGAGCGGCGGGCTCCTGGTAATCGGGATGGTGCTGGTAATTGCCGCCCTGGCCGCAGGCTCGTGGTGGTTTTTCCTGCGTCCGTCCGGCGAAGGCACCACGACAAGCCGCCCGGAGGTGCCGAGCTCCTCGCCGGACCTGCGAGATACCTCCGAGCAGGAGTCTGCCGAGCGATCCAACGGCGAGCCGTCGCCGGAACCCCAAAACAGCCCCCCCGTGCCCGCCGAGGAGGATCGCCCGCCGCGGACTGATGAGCCTCCCACCACCCCGGTACGCAACGTGGACAGTGACTCGGTGGAGTATCGGATTCGCCGGGGAGACACGCTCTGGGATATCTCCGACACGTTTTATGGTACGCCGTGGTTGTTTTCGGAACTCGCCGATGCCAATGAGATATCAAATCCAAACCTGATATACGCAGAAGGTGATCTCCAGATTCCGGACCAGCTCCTCCGCGAGGATTGAGTACCACCCGCGCGTTCCGTCCGCGGCACCCTGGTATTTTCCCGCCGCGGCGATTAGGCTTATCTGATCATGGAAATAACCCACGATTTAAACGTTTCAATCGAGGAAGAGACGCTGCTTGATATGCATAGCGTCCTCAACGTCTTGAACATCGTCATCATGGAACTGCACAACCTGGCTGACGAGGTGGGAGAATCACCACAGCTTCACAGCTTGCACGACCGCACCGTCGAAACCGCTGATCGCCTCCGGGACCCGGAGTACGCAGCGACAACCGTGGAACATGTGGACCAGTTTATTAAAGAGGTAACCGCCGTAATCCAGCAGGATGTGGAGCGGGCCGGAGCACAGGATCGAAAACAAGTGCAAGAGATTCGCGCCAACCTAGAGTCGATCTTCACCATACTGAGGGTGCGGGCACGGGAGATCATGGCGCGGCACCGCGATCCTGATGCCTGGGTGCATCATAACGTGAACCAACTGCGAAGCAACTTCACCAGCGTCTTACAGGCGATCGAGCGGAATAGTCATGGGGGATATCGCATCGTGTATAACGTCGCCGAACACGAAGACGGGAACTACCTTGTTCACTTTGGGATCACCACCGCTGCGGGATCCACCGTGGGGATGCCGGCGATTTTTCAGGATGTTATGCGAGACCTCCTGGCAAACGCCCGCAAGTACACTCCTCCAGGAGGTGAAATCACCGCGGGTCTGTATAATTCCGGGTCGGAATTGCGCTACATCGTGCAGGACACGGGGATCGGCATCCCTGCAGAGGAGATCTGCACCCTGGTTGGCTTTGGTGCGCGCGGGAGCAACGTGCAGCACCGCGCTACCCGAGGTGGCGGCTTTGGATTGACCAAGGCCTACTACGTGACCCGCAGGTTTGGCGGACGGATGTGGATCGAATCCCGCACGGAAGCTCCCACGGGGACGCGTATTGAGATTCGTATTCCAGTGCCCACGGCGTGACCGGCAGCCGCAATGGAGCGCATCACCCTCGACGCACCTCTTCCTCCACCTCATGCAGCAGATTGACGATCTCGTGTGAGAGAGGCCCCAACTCTTCGAGCTTCTCCCGCGCCTTTGTGGTGTCACCGCGATCAGCCAGGGACATTATCTCTTGTACCAACTGGTGCATTCGGCGGTGCGGTTCTTCGATGCTCTGCATCGCCTGCACGTGTCCAAACCGTTCAAGGCCCGTGCCAAAGTACCATTGCCCCAACGCGCATTCGCGATCGGAGACCGCCTCGGCGGCGTCGATATTGCTCTGCCCATCGATGTACGCCCGCAGTCGAGATTTCCACTGAAGGTGTTTGAAGCGGATGGTTGCGAAGTTGATGCCGCCCACCTCTGCGCTTCCCTGGTGCTCCACTCGAAAGAAACTCATCGTATCTTCCAAGTTTCTCGCTTGCCCCTGTAGTTCTTCCGCCGTAGAGGCCAGCTCCTCTGCGGCCGAAGCATTGCTTTGCACCACCTCATCGAGCTGTTGCATGGTATTGTTGATTTCATCCGCACCGGCCGACTGCTCACGACTCGTGGCGGTAATCTCATTGACGAGCTCCACGGTGTGCTCCACCTCAGGCAACATCTTTTGCAGCCGGGTACCACTCTCTTCCACAGCGGTCTCCGTATGCTGCGTCAGAGATATGATTTCGGCAGCGGCGTCCCGACTTCGATCTGCCAGTTTTCGTACTTCCGTAGCTACCACGGCAAACCCCTTGCCCGCATCGCCGGCCCGGGCCGCCTCGATGGCCGCGTTAAGTGAGAGCATGTTCGTTCGGCGCGCGATCTCATCAATAATTGAGACCTTTTCCGAGATTTCCCGCATGGCGGTGACGGCTCTCTGCACCACTTCACTCGTTTGCTGCGCTTCCTGAGCCATGGCTCGGCTGATCTTCTCGGTGTGCTCCGCGTTATCCGAGTTGGCGCGAATTTGGGAGGTGATCTCTTCCATAGAGGCGGAGGTCTGTTCCACCGAGGCCGCCTGTTCGCTGGCGCCTTCAGAGAGGGTTTGCGCACTGGCACTGACATTGTTGGTTCCGTTGTTTACCGAATCGGTGGCCAGTTGGATCGTAGCCACCACATCGGTCAGCCGGCCCCGCATATTCTTGACCGCAGCAGCGACCCGACCAATCTCGTCGGTCCGCGTGACCGGCAGCGATTCGGTAAGATCTCCATCCGATAAGAGCTCCGCATACGTCACCACTTCACCCAAAGGAGCGGCAATTCCGCGTCCGATGAGCACATAGGCCAGCACCGCCAACACCAGAAACGCCACCAAAACGGCGGAATATAAGGACACCAACAGGCCCTGGCTATCTCGCAGGATACCTCCCACGATTTCGCTGTCCTGGCCGACGACATAGTAGCCGAGTTGCCGTCCGTCAAACCGTTCCACGGGAGAAACCACCGTCAGATAGTCATCGTCGAACTGGTACGCCTCGCGCGCCGCCGACCGGTCGAGGCGATTTTGCGTGTATTGGAGAAACGTTTCGTTCACGTCGCTCTGACTCAGGAGGAATTCGCCATCCCACGTCTCCGCGTCTGAGAGGCCCTCGGCGACGTCGGTGAACTCCCGGTCCATGAAGTACAGAAACTCCACGTCGTCTCCTTCTAAGTTGCGTTTGATCGAGTTGAGCCCACCCTCAAAATTGACCAGCCCGATCACCTCGCCGTCGCTACGGACGGGAAACATGCCCTTGAGACGCAACCCTTGAGGAGACGGCTCCATCGTAACCAGGGCGGTGGCCTCTCGGAGCACGCGGCGATAGGCAGGAGAATAGGACAGCTCTTCACCATGCTGCTCAGGGTCCCACGACTTCACGAACGATCGTTGCTGGGAATCGATCAGATGAACCTGAACATTGCGGAAATTGGTATTTTCACGGAACACGGTGTTGTAGCGGTTGAGGATCGCTATTGCCGCTTGTCGGTCGTCGTCGTCCATCGCATCCACAATCATCGGATTCTCAGCGATCTGGAGCGCGTTGGTGAGCCATACATCGCGCTTGGCGCTCAGCTCCGACTCCAGCGTACGCCGGAACGCGTCAGCGGTGTCTGAAAGCGTTTGATCCGCGATGCGCGAGTACTGAAACCATCCCAGCGGAAGTACCACCGCCAAGAGCAGAATCAGCACGCTAAACAGTACCACCAGACCTTTGCCGCGAATTCCCATGAGCATCATCCTCCCAGTTTCTCTGATACCGGTATTCTCGCGTGTCAGGATTAAAAGTGCAAACTGGAACAGTTGGCGATAACGGGTTACTGTATATGAGTAAAATTGAAGGAGTATGCCATGGCAGTTTCCCGGCCTGTAGCTCGCCCAACCCCTACCGGTACCGTTCATCGCACAATTGCCCTCCTCGAAGGCGCATTGAACCAGCTCGGCGTCCATACGGACCGACTCACCGCGGAGCGGATCGGGGTCATGGTCAATCGAGCGATGAGCGCTCAGCACCGCAGTTTTCACACACCGGAGCATATATTTGATCTTGCTGATCCCGATGATCCTCACGTGACGTTGGCGGCGCTGTTCCACGACGTGGTGTACTATCACGTGGATATGGGATTTTCCGCCGAGATTGGAGAGGTTCTCGAGCCGTACATCCAAGTCCACGGGGATGCCCTCCGGATTAGTGAGAATATCGCCTCCGATGACCGGGCGTTCTTCGGCTGTGCCGCAGTTTTCGGGTTTTCTCCCGGCGACACGCTCTCACCGTTTGGCGGGCTCAATGAGTTTCTCAGCGCGCTCCTCATGGACATCTTGCTGGAAGGAACCGTATCCGACCTGGACCTCCTCATCGCCACGGCGTGCATCGAGGCCACGATTCCGTTCAGACCTATCTCCTCCGATGGACGCGAACCGCCGGAGCTGCTTGCCCAGCGGCTTCGGCAGACCAATGAACAGTTTCAGCTTGGCCTCAACGATGAGGGTCTCTCCCGGGTCGTCACCTCGGCGGTACGCTTTGCAAACTCCGACGTGCAGAACTTTGCCGAGGGCGATGTTGCTCGCTTCTTGGATAACACCTGGAAATTGCTGCCGGAGACGAATCCCATGCTCCGCTTTAAGGGGGTGTACACGATTCGGAATTACTCGCTGGCACTGCTCAAGATGTATGGGTTTCTGGGGGTGCTCCAACCGGAGTCGGTGTTTCATCAGTATAATGGGTTTCCGCATACTAAGGAGTACGAGAACATCGTTGGCTTGGCCCGGCGAAATCTCACGGTGGGACATCGCTATCTAGGGATTAAACTGCTCACCGCCGGAATTCTCCACGCCTTGGCGGAACTCACCGGCGGGGATGCCCCGGTGGCGCTCTTCATGGGAGATCTCAACCCTCAAGAAGAGGGGGGACAGCTATCCGCCCATCTTCCGGCTCAACCCGTCCACTGCCATCGTGTGGACAATGAGCACGATGACCTCTTTCGGCTCTTGGCGCACGGCCGGGCGGGGGAGGCTGGATTCGACCTGCAACACTCCCCGTTATCCTTGTTCGTCTACCGGTGCCTCTCCGACGAGGAGCTGAGCGCCGGGATTGAGCAGGCACGGCGGATGTTTTCCGGGGATACGTCACCGGAGCAATTCTTGCACTCCCTCCCCCGCAAGACGGTCAGTGCCATCGCGGAGGCGGCGTCGCACATGGCGTTTACTCGCTCGGAACAGCTCACCGAGTTGGCAGGGCAATTTGATTCCTGACGTCCCTCCCCTGGCTGAGCTGCGCCGCATGGAGCCGGTGACGTGGGAGAACCCCCGCCGGATCGCCTGGGATCAGGCGCGGCACGATGTGCCATTAACCGCTGATGACGTCGCCGGTGCGGCGCACCGGATTCACCGCCACCAGCCGGCCCTGTCCCGGCTGTTCCACACCTCCGCAGAGATCGAGAGCCCGCTCCGACCCGTGCCCGAGTTGGACGATACCCGCGTTTTCATGAAGCTCGACAGCCATCTTCCGATCGCGGGCTCCATCAAGGCGCGCGGCGGCATTCACGAGGTGCTGTACCACGCGGAAACGCTCCTCGAGCCCCACTACGGGGACCGTGCCGTGGTAATAGATGCACCGCCGGCACGCACAATCTTCGCTCAACATCGCATCGCTGTGGGTTCTACCGGTAATTTGGGCCTCAGTATCGGGCTCATGGCGCGCGCCCTTGGATTTTCCGCTGAAGTACATATGTCTGCTGATGCCCGGCCCTGGAAGAAAGAGCTCCTCCGCTCCGTAGGAGCTGCGGTCATCGAGTACGCGGAGGATTACAGCGTGGCCGTTGAGCGGGGGCGCGCTGCCGCCGCCGAGGATCCCATGGTCCACTTCGTGGATGACGAGAACTCCACCGCGCTGTTTCTCGGGTACGCAGCGGCCGGGAACGAGGTTCGGCGGCAGCTCCAGGAAATGGGGATTTATCCCTCGGAAACGGAACCGCTCACCGTCTATCTCCCGTGCGGGGTAGGAGGCGGCCCCGGCGGGGTGTGCTTTGGACTCAAACTCGAATTTGGTGACGCGGTGC
Organism: Alkalispirochaeta sp.; assembly: GCA_048614515.1. Taxonomy (GTDB): domain Bacteria; phylum Spirochaetota; class Spirochaetia; order DSM-27196; family Alkalispirochaetaceae; genus Alkalispirochaeta. The sequence goes on from JBMCMH010000091.1 coordinate 6,400, forward strand.
GCTGTATCTTTGTGGAACCCACCCACGCTCCGTGTATGGTGCTGGGACTTGCCACCGACCTTCACGACGAGGTGAGCGTTGGCGATATCGGTCTGGATAACCGCACCGTGGGAGACGGGCTTGCGGTGGGACGACCGTCTCGGTTCGTGGGCAAAGTACTGAGACGGGTAATCGATTACTGTACCACCGTCTCAGATGAACAGATGCTCCGGTGGGTCCGACGCGTTCACGAGCGAACCGGGCTCCGGATAGAGCCGTCCGCCGCGGCGGCGCCGGCGGCGTGGCATGCGATGAGGCGTGATCGGACCCGAGGGACGCATCTTCTGTGGGCCACCGGTGGAAGTCTCCTACCGGACCACGAGTTCCAGCGCTATCTATCGATGACTCCCGAAAACTATGACAAATAGGGCAAGCACCGCAGGTGCGGCGTCTAGAGCTGCTGGTAGCCGGACCGAAACGTCTTGGTAGCAACAACCTCGTCGTTTCGGAGGTAGACGCGGGGCACCCGGGAGGTGAACCCGCAGGTGATCTCATAGGTGATCGTACCGGTGAGATCGGCCAATTCCAGCGCGTCAATTGACTCGTCACCCTGCGATCCCATGAGCACTACCGTATCGGCGACCGCCACCCTCCCCTTCAGGCTGGTGAGATCCACGGCGATCATGTCCATCGACACGCGGCCCGCAATGGGAACCCGAACTCCATGTACCAGCACCTCTCCGCGGTTGGAAAGAGACCGGGGATACCCGTCTCCGTATCCGATCGGGACGATCCCGATCACCGAACCGGAACGCACCGGATAGGTCATTCCATATCCCACCGTCCAGTCACGGTCGTAGCAGGTGATCTTAACGATGGCGCTTTCCAGTTGCATAACCGGCCGCAGACCCACCGTCTGATCCACGTCGCGACTGGGATACATACCGTACATCGCCACGCCCGGCCGCACGAGATCCCAGGCAACGTCCCGCGGGAAATCGATCAGCGCCCCGCTATTGGCGATATGGCGATATCGCGGAACAACGCCGTTTTCTGCCAGTGCCTCCAGCAGCGATTGTACGTCATCGATCTGGCGGCGAGCAAACGTCTTGTCCTTCTCGTCGGATGCGGGGAAGTGGGTAAAGATCCCCTCCAACGTAGAGTCCGCCAGCCCGGCGATCGTAAGCAACGCCGAAACCTGATCCGGCTCGAACAGCCCCATACGCCCCATGCCGGTGTCCACGTTTACGTGCAGCATCGCGGTGGTTCCCACCGCCCCAGCGGTTTCACTGAGTTGGCGCGCATAGTCCACCGAGCCCACGCTCAGTCGTGCGCCGGCGTGCAGAGCAGGTTCAATCTCTTCGGGATACAGATCTTCAAGAATCAGAATGGGAACGGTTATGCCCTGGTCCCGGAGTAGAAGGTATTCCTCCAGGTTGGCTACCGCCAGCATCGTGGCGCCCCACGCCTCGCACACGGCGGAAATCGCCTCTACTCCATGACCGTAGGCATCGGCCTTCACGGCAGGAACGAGCCCGCTGCCGGGAACTCGTTCCGCCAAAAGGGACAAATTGTGTACCACCGCGTCGAGATCGATGTACGCCCTTGTGCGGCGTAGCGGACAATCGTTTTGGACACTCGACACGGGGGACCTCCTGCACATCTTGTGGTGCTTAAGCTTAGGGTGCTCAGCTTAGGTGTTGAGCTTGCCCTTCTTCTCGTACTCCTTCAGCGCGGCAAAGACAACCGGGCTCAAGGCGATCAGGGCCACGAGGTTCGGCACTGCCATGAGGCCGTTGAACGCGTCGGAAATATTCCACACGAAGTCCAGCGAGGCAATGGCACCGACAAACGCCAGTGCAACCCACACCCACTTGTAGTACTCGGCTACGGTGCGATTGGTGATGTACTCCAGCGACTTAAAGCCGTAGAAGTACCAGGTCAGCATCGTGGAGAACGCGAAGAACACCAAACCAAAGCTGACGATAAACCCACCGAATCCCGGCAGCTGCACGCGGTAGGCGGCGGTGGTAAGCTCCGCGCCGTTGAGACCGCTGGCGATTTCCATCACACCATCGGGCATCGTGAGCACAGCGCTGGTGAGAATTACGAGCGCCGTCATGGTACACACGATAATGGTGTCCAGGAAGGATCCGAGACTGGCGATAATTCCCTGACGCACCGGATCGTTGGTGCGGCTCGCGGCGTGCGCGATCGGCGCGCTACCGAGCCCAGCTTCATTGGAGAAGATACCCCGGGCAACACCAAAGCGGATCACCGAGCCCAACAATCCGCCACTCACGGCTTTGCCGCTAAAGGCGTTACCGAAGATCCAGGCAAAGGCCTGCGGAATCTGGTCGGCGCTGACGATCAGGATAATGATCGATCCCACCACATAGACCGTCGCCATAATCGGCACAATCGCCTCCGCCACGCGGGCGATACTCTTAATTCCCCCGATGATCACCAGTGCCACAGCTACCGCCAGGACAACACCGGTGATCCAATAGGGAACACCAAGCTGATTGTTAACCGCGGCCGCCACGGAATTGGACTGCACCATGTTTCCGATACCTACGGACGCGATGAAGGCAAAAAATGCAAACAGCCAGCCGAGCCATTTCCAGTTTCCGCCGAACCGCTCTTCCATACCGACGCTGGCGTAGTACATCGGTCCACCGGATTTCTCACCGGCTTCGTCGGTAACGCGGTACTTCACCGCCAGCACCGCCTCACTGAACTTGGTGGCACCACCGAGAATGGCAGTGATCCACATCCAGAAGACCGCTCCCGGACCACCAAGCGCGATCGCGGTCGCCACACCGGCGATATTACCGGTACCGATCGTCGCCGAGAGAGACGTCATGAGGGCGGCGAACGGGCTGATATCGCCGTCACCTTCCGACTTGGTGAACAGTAGCTTGAACGCAAATCCGAGCTTCCGGTACTGAACGATGCGCGTGCCGATGGACAGGATCAGTCCCGTCGCAAAGAGCAACACGATCATCACAGGCCCCCAGGCAAAGCCCCCGATCGCGCCAATAACATTGTTGATTGCTTCCATACAATCCTCCTCTGCCTCAGATGGTTACACCGTCGATAACATCGCCGGTATGTGTATATGTCATGCCGAATGCATCGGCCACTGCCTGATAGGTGAGCTTCCCGTCATAGGTGTTAATTCCGCGAGCGATCGGCGTGTGCAGTCGAGCCGCCTCGTCCAAGCCGCGATTGGCGATCTGCAAGCCATACGGAAGCGTAGCGGTGGTCAGGGCTTGGGTGGATGTGCGGGATACGCCGCCGGGCATATTGGCCACACAGTAGTGAACGACGTCGTTTACGACGAAAATCGGATCATCGTGCGTGGTGGGATGCGTGGTCTCGATACATCCGCCCTGGTCAACTGCCACGTCAACGATGACGGAACCCTTCTTCATCCGCTTTAGGTCGTCGCGCTTGATCAGGTGCGGTGCTTTTGCACCGGGAATGAGGACCGCCCCCACGATCAGATCGCTTTCCTGAAGCACGTGCTCCAAATGCGCACTGTTGGAGTAGAGCAGGGAGATACGCCCGGAAAACACATCATCAAGATAATTGAGGCGATCGATGTTGATATCCAGCACGGTAACTTCGGCGCCGAGACCCACCGCCATCTTGGCAGCGTGCGTTCCAACGATGCCGCCGCCGAGAATTGCCACTTTTCCTTTCTCTACGCTGGGGATACCGCCGAGCAGGACACCGCGACCGCCCTGCGGGCGCTCAAGGAAACGAGCCCCCTCCTGAATACTCATCCGGCCGGCGATCTCACTCATGGGGCGCAGCAAGGGGAGCGTATGATCGTCGAGTTCTACCGTTTCGTAGGCGACACCCTTGATCTTGCGATCAACCATCGCCCGGGTGAGTTCCTCTTCCGCAGCCAGGTGGAGGTACGTGTACAACACTTGCCCCTCCTGCATGAGCGGATACTCCTCCGGTTGCGGTTCCTTGACCTTAACGACCATCTCGCTGGCCTTCCAGATCTCTTC
>JBMCMH010000092.1:0-10295 GCA_048614515.1 Alkalispirochaeta sp.
GTCTGCACCCGCCCAGTCCACTGCTCACGAGGGTGAAGCGTCATCAGTCACACCGCCGCTGAGCCGCGTGTCTATCTTCACCAGCGGCGTCGGTGAGTTCTTTCATGAGACCACCGTCCGGGACGATGAGATCGTCCGCCTGACGATTCCCCGCGATCAGATGAGTGACGTGCTCCGGTCGCTCACCGTCATCGATGACGACGGCGGCACCCCCTATCAGGTGGACTACGCCGCCGGGGAGTCGCTACAGGAACGCCTCCGCCGATTCCGAGTCGACCTGTCCGGTGTCACCACCCTGGAGGATCTATTGCGCCAGGTGCGCGGAGCGGTCGTATCCGGTCGGACCACGGCGGGCGAGCAATTCTCCGGCCGCGTGACGGCGGTCTCCGCCGAAGAAGAGGGCGTCGCCGGGTCCGACGCGGGTGGTGCATCGGGCTCCGTGGTGCTCGCCGGCGAACAGTCGTTGCGACGCCTGCCGATCGCCGAGATCGCCGATATATCCGTCGAGGACGATGAGATCAGCGACGACATTTCCCGCGGGCTGGATCTGTTGGCGGACGTCTCAGGAAGCTCGGAGAGCCGCACCTTGGAGATCCAGCTGCACGGCACCGGAGAGCGTCGGATCGGGATTCGGTATCTCTTGGAAATGCCGGTATGGAAGACCACCTATCGCGCAGTTCTGGACGATGGGGAGGTGGTGTTTCAGGGATGGGCCCATTTGGACAATACCAGTCCCGTGGATTGGGAAGACACTACGGTGCGGTTAGTCTCCTCCGCCCCGGACACCGCGTTCTTTGACGTCTATCCCCCGCGGTACGTCGACCGCAGCCGCTCTCGCACGGTGAGTTCTCTCTACGAATCAGCCCCAACATCAATGCGGAGTATGGCCGCCGATTCCGCCGCGCCTTCACTTCCTACTGAGCGAGCCACCACCGAGGAGCGCGTCTCCGGAGTTGGTTTCGAGATTTCGGAGCCGGTGCAGTTGGCCCGGGGACAGGCCGCGATGATTCCCATCGTCAACGGCCGGTTTTCCGTAGAGCTGGTACGGAGCTTCGAGCCCAATCGCGATGATACCCATCCACGTCTGGCGTTCGGTTTCACAAACGAAGTGGACGTGCGCCTTCCGGAGGGCCCCCTTACGATCTACGACGGTGACCGCTACGTGGGAGATGCGGTGCTCCCGGTGACGCCGGCTGGTGCCGCGCGGACGATTCCGTACGCCCGGGACCTGGAGCTAATAGTCACCCGCGAACAGGATCAGGCCGCCCGAGAACTTCGCACCGTGCGCATCGTAGCGGGAACTCTCGTGGCCGAGCGCCGGGAGCAGTTGGAAACCCGCTATACCCTCGAGCGTGATGGAGGAGCAGCGGCGAGACGTGCCGAGAACGGCGGACGTTCCTCGTCCGATGAGCTCCCTGAGATTCGGATCTCTCATCCGCGGCGCCGCGGGTGGGATATCGTCTCGCCGGAGCCGGAGGAAACCTCTCCCGAGACGGCGATGATCAACCTGAGCACCTCCTCCGTCACGGTGGTCGAGGAGCACATCATAGAGCAGGAGTATACGCTCACCGAGATGAATCGCGATCTACTAGTCGAGTTTAGTAGTAATCGACTGCTCCCACCGCGGGTGCGACGCATCCTACAAAACATCATTGAACTGCGGGACCAGCTCAACCAGTTTCGCAGCGAGCGGCAGGAACTTGAGCAACGGCGAGATGAGATCTTCCGGGATCAGGAGCGGATTCGCGGGAACATGGAGAACTTGGACCGTAATTCCGACCTCTACCGCCGTTACGTGTCTCAGCTCGATAGTCAGGAGAACGACTTACGCTTTATCAGAAGCGATCTGGAAGATGCGCGGGAAGAAGAGTCCGAAGCCGAAGCGGCGCTCAACGCCTATCTCGCAACGCTGGACTCGTGATGGAGCGGTCGCTGTCCGGGGGTGGCTGCCGTCGGTCTCGGAACCCAGTCCACCCGGGCCGGGCTCCCGGCGGTAAGCCCGTCCAGCGGGCCGTTGACGTGAATCAGCACCTCTTCAAATCCGCTCTCCCACGTGACGTTTAGGCGCACCGCAAGAACCGCCCCTAGGAAGCGTACATCCAGGATAGACGCGTTGTGCTCCCCAAACGAGCACGGCCCGCACGTGACGGTAAGCTGGTGCGGTCGCACCACTGCCAGGTGGCCCCCACCCTGAGCCGGTACCACCGCGACGTCGTCGGGGACAGGGCCCAAGGGGCAGGTCCACTCGGTCTTCGCCGCGCTGTGCCACACCGGGAGGAATGAGGCGCTCCCGGCAAACTCTGCGACGTGCCGAGTGGCGGGTTGAGCGTAAATCTCCTCGGCGGTGCCGCATTGCTCCAGACGGCCCTCCTCCAAGACGGCGATCCGATCCGCCAGAGTAAACGCCTCGTACCGGTCATGCGTAACAACGATGGCGGTGCTCCCCCCAGCTTTCAGGAGCTGCCGCGTTTCCGCCAGCAACCGGTGGGTACAGGTGTGATCGAGATTGCTGAACGGCTCATCCAGGAGAATCACGTCCGGCCGCGGTGCCAGCGCCCGCGCCAACGCGACCCGCTGCTGCTGTCCGCCGGAAATTTCGTGGGGATAGCGCCGAGAGAGCTCTGGAATGCCCGCCAGTTCCAACAGCTCCTCAACTCTCCGGCGTTGGGCACGCCCTTTGAGCTCAGAGATGCCAAAGGCGACATTCTTTGCCACGGTGAGGTGCGGGAAGAGCGCAAAGTCCTGGAATACGACCCCTACACTCCGCCGTTCCGGTGGAACAAAGCGGTCGGGCCCCGCCACCGTTTGCTGGTGGACTGCGATGTACCCGTCATCAGGACGGTCGAATCCCGCAATGAGGCGGAGCGTCGTGGTCTTACCTGAGCCGCTTGCACCGGCCAAGGCCACTACTTCCCCCGTGGCAATCTCTAGATCCAGCGCATTCACCGCGGGATGGTCCATACCTCGGAATGTTCGTGTGAGCTCCCGCAATTGTAACATCGTGTTAGCTGTCCTCCGCCGGCTGTTTGGCCGGACTCATGATGACCCACATAGTAAGGATTCCCACCGCAACCAGCAAGAGTGCTCGCGGTGAGGCTTCCGGCATGCGCTCATCTGAAGCGAGACGGTACACCTGTACCGCCAGCGTATTAAAATCGAACGGCCGCAGCAGCAGTGTCATGGGAAGGTCTTTAATGACGTCGATCGCCACCAGCAGGGCGGCGCCGGCCAACGTCGGCCGAAACACGGGAAGCACTACCCGAGTCAGCACGCGAGCGGGACCACTCCCCAACGAACGCGCAGCATCGACGGTGCTGCGATGTTGCCGCACAAATCCCGATTGAATCGGTTGCACCGCCACCGCCAGGTAGCGTGCTCCATACGCAAAGATCAAACCACCCACCGTGCCAAAGAAAAACAGCCGTTCATCAATGACGCGCAATTGTTGAAACACCGCCAGCACTCCGATTGCCACCACGGTTCCGGGAACCGCGTACCCAATTCCAGCGATCCGCAACGCGCCGTTCATCGTCCATCCCGGACGCAGGTATGCCACTAGATTGAGGAGCACCGCCACCGCCAGAATCACGAGGGTTGCGGCAAGTGCCAGGGAAATCGTTCGGGCTGTGGTAGTTCCAATTCCAGTCAGTCCCTCTCCGCCTGCAAGTACCGTCCACCATATGAGCTGAGCCAAGGGAATGAAGAATCCCAGCAGCGCCGGCAGCAAGAGTACCGTCGTCAACAACGCCGTCTTCCACCGGGACAACTGCATTTTGCGCGCCGGAGCACCACCGGAAGTTGTGTACCGACGCCGCCCGCGGCCGTACTGCTCCGCGGCAATCAAGACCAACATCGCCACCAGCACGATCGCCGCCAGGAGCGTCGCCGTCGGGAGATCTCCCAGCCCAAACCAGGTGCGGAACACGCCGGTGGAGAGCGTCTCCACGCCGAGAAACACCGGCGTGGCATAGGCGTTCATCGTCTCCATGGCCACCAGACTGGCGCCGCCGACGATTGCCGGCCGAAGCGACGGCAGAACACCACTCCACAATCGGCCCCAGTACCGAGGCCGACCGTGAGGCACCCCTCCGCTGAGGGAGGCGACCACTTCAAATAGTACCCGCGCGTTCGCGGTGAGCGCAGCTCTCGTCGTCAGGTAGACATACGGGTAGAGTCCGATTACCAGGATGAAGATGGCGGCCCATATCCCGCCAAAGGGAACGGTAAATCCCACGGCACGATTAATGGGACCACGAAACGCAAAGATTCCGTTCCATGTAAACGTGCCGATGTAGACGGGAAGCGCCAAGGGAGCCACAAATGCCAGCTCTAGAATCCGGGGCACCGGCAACCGATAGCGCTCCAATATCCATGCGCCGGCTACACCGAGTATCGTCGCTCCCAGCGTGGCGCCTCCCACCAGAAAGATAGTATTGGCGGCGTACCTGCCCAGCACGGTGCTACGGACATGCTCCCAACTCTCGCCGCCGCCACTAAAGAGACTTGTTACTAACGGAATATAGGGCGTGGCGATCAGTGCCACAATAAAAAGCGCGGCCGCCGTCCACAGGGGATAGCGACCGCGCAGCCCTATTTTTGTAAGAGGGCCGGCAGGGATCACCTCACTGCCAACCAACTTCATCAAAGATCATGGTAGCCTCGCGCTGGTTCTCACCCAGGATGTGCAGCGGAAGATCGTCCGCGACAAAATCCCCAAACCGCTCGATCTCCGGTGCCAGCTCGATCCCATCCCGAATGGGATACTCGAAATTTGCCTGGGCAAAGGCGGCTTGCGCCTCATCACTCACGAGAAACTCAATGAGTTCCCGAGCTCCGTCCGGGTTGTCGGCATATTGTGTCACCCCGGCGCCGCTGATATTGATATGGGCACCACGACCGTCACTTCCGTCTTCGCCGGGCTGGTTGGGAAAGAACACACCGATCTGCTCGCCCACTTCCACATCCGCGGGATCACTGGAACCAAGCAGCCGACCAATATAATACGTGTTGGATACCGCGTAGTCCGCTTCGCCGGCTGCAACTGCGCGGACTTGATCGGTGTCGCCTCCCTGCGGCGCCCGCGCGAAGTTCTCGGTCATACCGGCCGCCCATTCCCGGGCAGCGTCTCGTCCAAGGTGCTCAATGAGCGACGCCATCAGTGAGATGTTGTAGATGTTGCTGGAGGAGCGGATCGCCACATTATCGCGGAACTCCTCTCCGGCAAGCGCTTCATAGGTCGACAGAATCGATTCGTCCGCTCGGTCCCGATGATACGCGATGACCCGGGAGCGCATCGTAACGGCATACCACTCATCATCGGCACCCCGGAGGTGTTCCGGCACGAGAGAATCCAGTACGGGAGACTCCACCGATTGGAGCAGATCTTCCGAGGTCGCCTGATGGAGACGGCCGGCATCCACCGTGATCAGGACGTCCGCGGGAGAGTTGGCGCCTTCCGCCATGAGTCGTTGAATCAACTCGTCGGCACCGGCCTCAACCACCTGAACTTCGTAGCCGGAGAGCTCCTCGAATCGGCGGAACAGCTCCTGGTCGGTATCGTAATGGCGGTGCGAATAGACGTGCACCACATTACTATCGTCTTCGGCCTGCCCCGTGGCAAAGAGAGACGCCCCGGTGACCATCGTTATCAGAAACACCGCTACCAGTGAGCGGTGAAATGGTGAAGTTGAACGAACCATGAAAACTCCTTTGAGTGTTAGTCTTGCCTAATTATGATTAATCATGACTAACTTTGTCAACAACTATCGATACGTACCCGCCAAATCGTTGTGACGTTGTAGCTCCGGCCGCTACATCTCCCGTCGCCGGTAGTACCGCGCGAGGGTTCGGTCCAGCCCAAGGAACAGCAGCAGCGGCACCACCACGAAGAGTAGCGTCAGCGTTGAGCCCAGCGTCCGATCGCCACCGGACAGAAACGGGAACAGGTACCCCGTGTACGAGGGAACCGCTCCCCCACCGATCAGGAATACCAGAAAATACTCTGAAAATGCCACGAGAAACACCACCGAGCCACCGGCGAGAATCGCCGGCCCGAGTAATGGGATGTGTACAACGAACATACGCCGCACCAGCGTCGCGCCGAGATTAGCAGCACAGGTATCGATCTCCGGCGGGATGTGTTGGAATCCGGCAATTAGGGACCGGAGCATGTACGGGTACGCTGCAGCTGTGAGTACGAACACAACTCCCACCACTGTGTCCGCCAGCCCGATACGAATGAATAGAAAATGGATGCCCATGCCGTAGGTAATGGCCGGAACCAGTACCGGCGAGAGAAACAGCGCTTCCAACAAGAGACGTCCCCGAAACTCATAGCGCGCCAGGACACCGGCGGGAAGCACCGATAGCAGGAAGGACAGGACTACCGTGGCGAGGGAATACAGCGTGGACGACACCAGCGATCGGGCAATATCCCCACGGTTATCTACCAGGAGTTCTATCCCTCTCCTCCCAACCTCCGCCGGTAGCAAGTCCGGATACGTCCAGCGGGCCGCCCCGGCACTCACCACGAGCACTACCACCGGGACGATGAATATCACCAGGAGTACGAACAGAAACAGGACCCACAATCCCCGGTGATGCGGATGGCCGATACGCGAGTACACACTCACACCGGGCGCTCCCAGGCGGAAAGGCGGCGCGCAATGTGTGAGTAGATGATCACGAACACCATCGCCAGCGCCGCGATCAAACTCAACGCCGCCATAGCGATAGACCGGTCCGCCAGCGAACCCTGGAAGTACAGCGAATATACCGTCATGGGAATCATCTGTGGATTACTACCGCCCAGAAGCCACGGAATATCGAAACCTCCCAGAGTGTAGAGAAACAGAATGATAAAAATCTGATTCAACATGGGGGCCATTAACGGTACCGCCACCGTAGCGAAGGTCCGTATCGGTCCCGCTCCGAGCATATACGACGTAGTAATCATGCGCGGTGAAATGCGGTCAAGCACCCCCAAGGAAAGAAGCATCACGAAGGGGAACGCCTTGTAGACGTACGCAAGCATGATGCCGATCCCGTTGGACGAGAAGAGGAGCTGGGGGAAGCCTTTACCCTCAGGGGTGATTCCCACATGGTGCGTTATCGATGCGACGATGCCGCTGCGGGACCACAAGAGCATGATCACGAACGCTACGACAATGTGTGGCAGTATTATCGGGAGACGATAGACGGCACTTGCGCGGCGAACCCACCCCGGAGCACGCCACACAAGATACGCCCCAACCGCCCCCAGCGCCACAGAAATGGTCGCGGAGACGATCGCCACGTACAGCGTATGCCCCAGCGAAGCCAACAGCTCCGGCCGCATAAAGAGCGCTCGGTACGCGTACCAAATTCCCATCTCCCGGTGGTGGGGATTGAGCGCCGGTGGCCCCGCAAGCGCCAACGACTGGAGCAGCGCATGTACGAGCCCCATCCCCACGGTAAGACCGAAAAAGATCGCCAGCGGCATCAGTCGCACCATGAGCCGAAACCGGTGCACGGGATTCTTCGGGAGGGAGCGTCGGGGCGCACTCACAGCCTCACCTCACGCGGACATGCTCGTCCCACCCGCGTTCCAGCGCCTCCCAATACTCCGAGGGGATCTCCGGCACACCGTAGCGATCCAAATCAGCCGGCGGTACGGTGGCCGAGCCGAGGTCCAGGGCTTGGAACCGATCACGATACTCGCCCGGGAGCTGGTCCAACGCAAGCACGGTAAAATCACCCCAGTTTTCCAGTCGATTCTTGGAGAGCTGCGCCTCCGGTGAAAGCAGGAAGTTGGCCAGAACAAGCGCGCCGGCGGTATTGGGCGCGTTAAAGGGAATCGCCGTGAAGTGGGTATTGAACAGCGAGCCGTCGGTCATAACGAAGGAGGTCACCGTATCGGGATAGCGTCCGTTGGCGATCCGGGTTGCAGCGTTGGTCTGCGTGAAGGACATCGTAACATCGACCTCGCCCCGTTCAAACAGCGTGTCCAGTGCCGCCAGGTCGCGGGGATAACTCTGCCCCTCCTGCCACAGGTGCGGCTCCAGCGCGTTGAGATAGTCCCACAACGCCGGGGCGTTTTCCTCAAAGAGCTCCCGGTCGAATCCGTCCTGGTATTGCTCATATCCACCGGTGACGGCATAGAACGCCTGGCGCACAAACGCCGACCCGGTGAAATCCGGCGGCTGCGGATAGGTGAATCGGCCAGGGTTATCTTCAACCCAGCTCAGGAGCTCTTCAAAGCTGGTGGGATAGTCCGGTGCCCGAGCCGTATCCACGTCAAAGTTGAACTGGGCTCGTCCCCAGGGTGCCTCGTACCCTTCGACCGGAAATCCGGCGTCGGTTTCAGCTGTGGCAGCGTCCACGGAGCGGGTGAAATTGGGCAACATGTCGGTAAACGGACCATATAGCACATCTGCCTCCCGGGCGGTGCGAAAATTCTCTCCGTTAATCCACACCAGATCGATCGTTCCGGTTTCTCGCCCGGCCTGTTTCTCCGTGAGCAGCTTGTTCACAAACACCGGTGCATCCATGGGTACGCGCGTGACCGAGATGTCGTATCGCTCCATCATCTCCCGCGACACGTAACCGTCAATCCAGCGATTCACCGTGTCGGATCCGCCCCACATATAGAACCGTACCTCGGTACCGCGAGCAAGCGCTTCGATCTCTTGGAAGGACCGATTCCGTAGATCTTCCGGCTCTTCCTCCGCGGCCCCCATCGGCCGGAGCAGCGGAACGGCCACCAGAACGCCTAAAGTCAGGGCGAGTCGCATCACTCGACCTGCCCGACTACTGTTCAGGACGCCCAAACCATTCATAATACCTCCGGAACTGATTGAAAGAGTTGAGCTACCTGGTCGTCCGCAGGATTGCAGCGAACCTCGGATAACGGTGCCAACTGGTGCAGACACCCGTCTACGATCACCCCGATTCTGTCGGAGATCTCTCCTGCTTCTTCAAGGTCATGGGAGACAATTACCATCGTCAGCTGGAGTTCCCGTTGGAGCTCGCGAATGAATCGGGCCGTTTCACGTTTGAGATTCTTATCCAGGTTGGCCAACGGCTCGTCCAGGAGCAGCATCCCCGGCTCCATAACCAACGCCCGAGCCAGGGCCACCCGCTGCTTCTGACCACCGGAGAGCTGCGCCGGCCAGGCGTCGGCCTTATCGTAAATGCCCAGATGCATAAGATATCGGCAGACTCGTTCCCTAATCTGCCGTCGCGTCAAACGCAGACGGCGCCGCCGCGACCGCAATCCGAACGCCACATTCTCAAACACGGACAGATGGGGGAATAGCAGGTAATCCTGAAACACCAGAATCGCCGGATGATCCCGGGTAATCGCGTCCCGCCGCTCAATCGAGCCCTCCGTGGGCTCATCCAACCCCGCCAGGAGTTTCAGAAGTGTGGTCTTACCCGCACCTGAGGGTCCCACGAAGGACACCAGTTCTCCCTCGTAGAGGACCGCGTCAATCCCTCCCAGCGCGGTAACGTCACCGAATCGGCGTGTGACTCCATGAAGATGCATATAACTTCTCATTGGCCCTGCAAACATCACAAAAAATCAGTACCGTGTCTATTGAAGGAGAGAATATGTTGGACCGAATGGGACGTTCCTGGAAGGACACTATCCTAAATCCTCTCGAACGCGCGATACCGCAGTGTCTGTCTCCCAATGCCATTACGGGGATTTCTCTCCTCCCGGGCCTTGCGGCGGCCGTTCTTGCGGGTGCTGCGCTGTGGGGATGGGCGATCGCCGCCTTTGCCGTTAATCGCGTCCTGGACGGCCTGGACGGAATTGTGGCGCGAGCCCGGGATACGCAGACCGACTTTGGCGGCTATCTGGATATCATGGCGGATTTCGCAGTATACGCTGCGATTCCTATCGGGGTGTGGCTTGGGGCGACCGACGCCGGTGTGAGCACGGTGGTAGCCGATGGGCGTCCCGCACAGAGCGCGATCACCACCGCGCTCCCGGTGGTAGTCCTCCTGGCGATCTTCTACCTAAACGCCGCCTCCTGGATGTACCTTTCCGCACTTATCGAGAGGCGTCGGGCGACGGGCCCAGATCAGACCGGTCCCCACGAGAGCCAAGAGGCCGGCAGCAGCACCCCCCCCGTGGGCCATGAGTTCACCACGATCGTAATGCCCACCGGCGTGGTGGAGGGCACTGAGACGGTGGTCTTCTTTGCACTGTTCCTCGTACTTCCTGATCATTATGCAACGCTGTTCTGGATCATGGCTGCCGCCACCGCCGGCGGGGTGGTTCAACGCGTGCTCTGGGCCCGGCGCACGTT
>JBMCMH010000093.1:0-10192 GCA_048614515.1 Alkalispirochaeta sp.
TCGCCCCTGGTTATGCCTCCCGTCTACGAGGTAGCTCACGCACTCATCCGGGCGGTGTGGACGGGAGCGCTCCTGCGACAGGTGGCTATCTCGCTGGCGGTGATCATAGGAGGTGCCGGCTTCGCCCTCGTGCTGGCGCTTATAGCGGTCCTCATTACCGGCGCGTCCAAAACCCTGGAAGCAGCGATCGAGATCCTCGGTTCTCTGCTCCACCCGCTTCCAGGAATCGCGCTTCTCCCGGTTATCGTCCTGTGGTTTGGCATTGGCCCCGCGGCCGTAGTAGTCGTCATTATTCACAGCGTTTTCTGGCCGGTGCTCACCAACGTCCAGGCAGGATACCGCAGTATTCCTGCTACCTGGCGTATGGTGGCGGAGAACTATCGCGTCACCGGGCTGGGGTATCTCCTTCGCATCGCGCTTCCCGCCACCGCCCCCTACCTCCTGGCGGGACTTCGCATCGCCTGGGCGCGAGCGTGGCGCGCGCTGATCAGTGCCGAAATGCTCTTTGGCGCGGTCGCAGCCGGGGGTGGCTTAGGATGGTTTGTCCACAGCCGACGCGTTTTCATGGATACCCCGGGGTTGTTTGCCGGGATTCTCGCGGTCATGGCGGTGGGCAGCTTTGTGGAAAGCGTGGTGTTTTCAACCATCGAGGCGCGCACCATTCGCCGCTGGGGAATGAGCTCGTGACCGGCGGCCGTTCCCCACTCCTGGAGCTCCGGTCGGTCACGTTCCGCTATGGCCAAGAGCCGGCCGAGGCGTCACCGGTCTTGGAAAGTTTCTCCATGGGAGTGGTTGAAGGAGAGCTGCTCTGTGTTCTTGGCCGCTCCGGATGTGGAAAATCCACCCTGCTCAAGATTGCCGGGTCACTACTGGCGCCGAACTCCGGTGAGGTTCTCTTGGACGGTGCTCCCGTGGACGCTCCGGACCCGGAACGAGTGATGGTCTTCCAGGAGCAGGATCAGCTGTTTCCGTGGAAGACCGCGCTCAAGAACGTCGCGTTCGGCGTGACCTCGGGCGTCCGATCCGGCGCTGGTAGTGGCCGTCGTCCCGTGGACCCTCGGTCTGCGCGCCGGCTGAGTCGGCAGGCGCTTCAGGAAGTGGGATTAGAGGACTCGGCGGATCGATTTCCACACCAGCTTTCCGGGGGCATGCGGCAGCGAGTCGCCCTGGCCAGGGCATTTGTTGGACGGCCCCGGCTGCTTCTCATGGACGAACCGTTTGGCTCGGTGGATGCACCACAACGGCGGGACCTGCAGCTCCTGCTCCGGCGTCTGCTCGATGACCACGGCGGTACCGCTGTGTTTGTTACGCACGATGTGGAGGAGGCGCTTTTCCTGGGAAGCCGAATCATCGTACTGGGTCGGGACGGTACCATCCAGCTGGAAGAACGGGCAGACAACCGCCCCGCGGCGGAGCGACGAGAGCGTCTCCACTCCGCCCTGGAAGACGTGTCTTCACGGTAGGTCCAGCCGGTATATCTCTACGTGGTGGGGGCCGTCTTCGATGTATGGCACGAGCCGCATCGCGTACCGCGGCGCTTCAAAACGGTCGGTTCGCGTACCGTAGTGCGTGAGAATCTCCTGAAGATCGGGGTAGAAGCGGTGAGGATTGCCGTACACGTCATTCCAGACCGGCCTGCTGCGGTAGATTATCTCCAGCTCCTCCACCGGGAGCACTACCCACTTGACCGATTCCTGCCGCAGGAACTGTCCCACCCCCCGTTCCAGTAACGGATCATCTGGGGAGCTCACGGCCTCCGGGGACGGCGCAGCCCCTTTGGGCCTCGGCGGGAGGGATCCCAGGTCCCGCCAGACCCGCAGATCCCCGGGCTCAAAGGCGAACGCCGTGTTGAGATTAGCCAGCGCAACATCCCCCTCAGGAATCGCGGTGCGAACCCGGGCGAGATACCGATCATAGCTTCCGGGGTACCACTGGGAGAGCTCGCGAGCAAGCTGCGCCCCTGATGCAATCGGAATGAGGAGCAGGAGAACGATCGCGAATCGCGGCAGGTACCGACGACAGCGATCAAGGAGCAACCCTATCTGCAGGTACAGCCAGGGGAAGAAGAACACCACGATCGGCGGACTGTACTTCCCGATGATGAATATTGCCAACAGGGTGAAGAGCGCGGAAAGCCCCGCCGGAGCAACAGCCTCTGTTCGTCCTCGGTATCGGCTGATCAGGGAAACCGCGATCGACGCCGCAGTTACTGCGGCCAACGCCCACAACTGCGGCGCCACCGGTGGCAAATAGTACGTACCGGCATAGCCGCGGGCCAGCTTGATAAAGTACTCCCCGAGCCGAGCGATTCGTTCCGGTAGGCCGGCGGTAACGCCCACGGAACCTCCAAACGCCAGGTAGTTGGTACCGAAGTTCGGATCCATGAGAAAACTCGCCCCCACCGCCAGAGCCGCACCGGCCACCAGGATTGCACCGTAGATACCCAGCGCCCGGAGCCACCCGCTTCTGCCACCCCGCATCGCAACCCATGGTGAAATGGCGAGGGCAGCGATAAACGCGTTGGGATGCACAAAAATGGTGAGTCCGATAATCCCTCCGGCAATGGCCGCTGACCGGGCAGGGTGGACGTTCTCGCCGGTTCTGCCGGCGTCGGAACCCCGCACCACTGCCCACAGCGCGCCCGTGAGAGCAAGCAGCACGAACACTTCCTGCCGGGCAAAGTGGCTCGCATAAAAGAACTGCACGTCCAACGCCAGGCCCGCAGCCACCGCACCGGCCACTACACGGCTCCCGGTCATTCGCCGCACCGCAACTGCAAGCAACCCGACAGTCGCGAGCCCCGCCAGGAGAGACGGGATCCGCGCCGCCATCACGTTCCAACTCAACAGCACAAAGGGCGCCTGCACCAGGTGAAAGAGCGTCTTCAGCGCGTGGGGATAGCGGGGCGTAAGCCGGAAAAACTCCTCCGTTGCGTCCACCCGTCCCTCCAGGAACATCGTACGACTCAAGGAGGCGAGCCACGCCTCATCGGAATGGACGAAGGGGAACCACGAGAGTGACCAGAGATGAAGGATCAGGTAGCCGCCACCAAGCAGGACTCCCGCCCCCAGCACCCATCGGCGTGCCGGCGGCGCACTGCAAAAGAAAAAAGGCTCCCGACGCCGTAACGCCGGGAGCTTGGGTGTAATCACGATCTGCGATTAGTTGCTCGAGACCACAGGATAGTCCTGGTTGACCCAACCCCGGGGATCGGTGCGCGGCGTTCCGAATCCGTAAAGGATGGAAACCGCGTCATAGCCAACCAGTCGCAGTAGGGCAATGCCTTGGTTGCAGGTCTGGCCGCTGTAGCAGTAGCTGATCAGTTTCTTGTCGGTAGGAAGCATATCCAATATGTCGGTCATATCGGGACCGAAGGGAAAGTTCACCGCACCCTCAATGTGACCTTCGGCAAAGTCATCAGGACGTCGCATGGAGACAAACTGAACCGATTCGTCCTCGGCATCATGAATCGCCTTCGCATTCTCCTCCGAAACCATATTGTTGGTGAACGTAGTTCCGGCCACGTCTTCGAGCGCCTCGTAGTACTCCTGGATTATCCCGAGCACCTCATCGGAAACATCATTCCGGAACGAGGTGTCGATCTCGGCGGCGTCCGTTGATACCGCACTCTCATAGCCGTCCACTCGGGAAATTCCCAGATTCCATCCGGAGTTTACCGAGACGGCATCTACGCCGGCCATTCGCATCATCACGATCGCCTGCCCAGCGGTCTGACCACTATAGCAATGGACGTACACCGTTTCATCGGTGGGCAAATGGGGGATCGATTCCCACATGGCGGAAGTGCCCCACGGGACGTTGACGGCACCATCGATATGGCCTTCGTCATAGTCTTCGGCTCGGCGAATATCCACAACGTACAGGTCCTCTCCGGCCTCTGCCATCGCGACAAAATCATCCATGGAGACGATGTTGTTGCCGTCAGCAAGGTCAGCAATATAGCCGCGGACGAAGTCGTTGACTGAAAAGCTCTCCTCGGTGGATTCCGCCTCGTTTTGAGCAGTGCCACCGTTATCTTCAGGAGCCGCTGCCTCGTCTTCAGCACACCCCACAACCAGCATAGCGAACACAACCGCTATGATCATGAATAAATTCTTCATCGTTTTCTCCTTGCGCCTGCGCCTATGATTGGTCCGGCGCTTGCATTTCAGTTGTTGTCTCCGGTTCATACACCGGGTTCATTGGATTAGCGGTCCACTCAACCCACGCCCCGTCATAGAGGCGAAGATTCCGATACCCGGCGTTGTACAGGGCAAGGTAGGTCTGTGTGCCGCGAATTGACGTATGGCAGTACAGCCACACCTCTTTTTCGTAGTCGATACCTTCCTGGATGTAGTTGATCCGGATGTGATTTACCGGCCGAAAGGTTCCATCGGGGAAATTGTTATCCGCGTAATCGATGTGGACCGCCCCCGGGATGTATCCTTCCAGGTACTCCTCTTCCGTTCGCGTGTCAATCAGCACAGTGTCCGATGGTGGTTCATCGAGAGATTCCCGAATCTCCGGCGCGGTTACCAGCATATCTTCGTTTAACGGCTCAGCCGTGAAGCTCGCCTCGGTAACATCGGGAGCGGTACTACTCGTTGGAAAACCAGCGTCCTCAAGCGCCTTCAGGCCACCACTCACCACCTTAACGTTCTCGTGACCGTACGCTTTCAGCGTCCACCACAGCCGGGCGGCATCCATGTTGTTGTTATCATCGTAGGCGATCACCAACGTGTCATTGGAAATGCCCCGGCGGCCCATGTTGCGTTCGATCTGCTCAGGCGGCGCCAGCAACGCCGGGTGAGGTGACATCACCACGATATCAGCCCGCGATACATTCACCGCGCCTTCGATGTGCGTCTCGTTGTAATCCGGCATCGGTCTCGTGTCGACCAGGACGGCGTTGGATTGTTCCAGCAGTTCCGATACCTCGGAAGCCTCGACGATCTCCGTCCCCGTCGCACCCGTGGGCTCCGGCGCACAGCCGGCGAGGATCAGGATTGTTACCAGAAGGAGGGCCGATGCGCCGGCTAATGCGGCACGAGGACCCATCAAAACTCCGGCTCTCATACCGTCGCTCCCACCGGATTCTCCACCAGCTTATCAAGGCGCTCAATGATCGCTTTCTTATCAGCTTTGCCCAGGGTATCCACGATTTCACCGTTCTTGGTGAAGAGCGTCGACATCGGTTCCACATCGCATCCGAGACGATCACACAGGCTCTTTCCTTTGTACTGATCAATCACGTTGAGCTTCACCTGACCGCTGTAAACCTTCTCGATCTCTTGCAGCATCGGTAGCAGCTCCCGACTGGGGGCATCGATGGCACTATAAATGTAGATCACGCCGATCTTTTCTTTTTGCATGATCTGCTGCTCAAAGATCTCCGTCTCAGCGATATACTTCTCCGCTTCGACACCGGCGATCGCTCCATCACCAACGGCGGTAGCCACCTGTTTGAGGTCTTTTTCCCGCACATCACCGCAGGCGAACACTCCGGGGATACCCACTTCCATGTTCTCATTCGTGTAGATGTACTGCCGCTTGGACATGTTCACCTTGTCCACGAAGATCTCCGTGTTAGGCTCGTACCCGATGAACTCGAAACAGGTGTCCACATCTATTGGAATGATCTCTCCGGTCTTGAGGTTCTTCAGGTTCACTCGCTCGAGATGATCCTCTCCCTCAAAACTGTCGACCATGCTGTTCCACACAAAGCTCATCTTCGGGTTGGCCAGAGCCGCATCCCGGGCGATCTCGTTGCAGTCCATTTTCGGCTCATCGTGGATTACGCTGACGATCACCTCTTTGGCAAACTTGGAGAGGAACGTTCCCTCTTCGATCGCCGCGTCACCGGAGCCGATTACCATGACGCGCTTGTCCGTATTGGCCGCGGCATCGCAGGTAGCACAGAAGGAAATTCCCTTATCAAAGAGAAACTTCTCTTCATTCTTGGCCCGGGTGATCCGGGGGCGTCCGCCGCTGGCGATGATTACCGTCTTTGCCTCAAAAATATTGCGAAACGTCTCTACCCGTTTCACTTCGCCCTCGAGCTCCACGTTCTTTACGTCGGTGAGCTTAAACTTGACGCCAAACCTCTTCGCCTGTTTCTGAAAGTGTTCCATCAGGCCAAGACCGGTCGTTCCTTCAGGAAATCCGGGGTAGTTTTGTATTTCATTGGTGTACGTTGCCAGTCCACCGACCAAAGATTTCTCGATGAGCAGCGTTTTGAGATGAGCCCGGCCACAGTAGATTCCGGCAGTGAGACCGGAGGGACCACCACCGATAATTACTACATCGTATTGTTCAATTTTCTTTTCTCGCATGAGATCGTCCTTCCGTTACATGAAGTATTTGACCAGCATCTTGCTGCCAACGATTGCGCCCAGAAAGATGAAGATCGCAAAGACCCACCCTGAGAGCGATAGCACGGATACTCCGGAGAAGAGCGCTCCGATGTTGCAGCCGAAGCCGACTCGTGCGCCGTAGCCCATGAGGAGGCCTCCCAGAGTTGCCGCGACGACCTGCTTGCCGGTCTTGATTTTTTTAAACTTGAATCCCGATGCAATGAGCACGGAAAACAGCGCACCGGCAATAATGCCGAGATTTCGGATCGTAGCGGGGTCGTTCAGGAACCCCCGATCGAGTACACGCTGGGCACCCTCGGAGGAGAAGTAGAACCATTTATCCACCGAGCCACCCAGCGCTTCGAAGATCCAGGCGCCCCAGTTAGCGAAGGCTGCCGACACACCCCAGGGGCTTCCGGTCACAGCCATCGTGACAATCTGAAATACCGAAAGCAGAATTGCTCCCGTCAGATAGGGCCAGGCGTCTTTCAGCCACAGCTTGTAGTAGTCATTGGCGGCAATCGTATCCGACAGTTTCTTCAGCATAGAGCGCCTCGTCCTTACTTCGCCTTCTCGATTACAACTTCCCACTCGCCGTCATCAACTTCTTCGATCTCGACGTTGTGTCCCGCCTCGCGGGCCCACTCGGGGACGTTCTTCATGGCACAGGAGTGATCGATCTGTACAACCAGCACGTCACCAACACTCAGTTTCTCGAGCGCATTTTGAGCCTTTACCAACGGCACCGGGCACGCCTCGCCCAAACAATCCAATGTTTCTTCTTTCATACCTATACCCTCCACAGGATGTTTTTTTAGTGCGAACCCGCACCTTGTTTTTTCTTTGCAAATTTATCAGCCGCGATCCACAGAAAAACGATGATAAGGAGCTGGACCACAATCGCTCCAAACCAGCCGAAAAGCTCCGGTAAGTGGACACGGGGAGAAACGGAGATGAAGTTGAGCTGCCACCATCCAAAGGTCGCCGCCCCGAGGAGCGATCCCACCACGAAAAAGACGATGGAGAGCATCTGCATGCCAAATCCTTCACCCACACGCATCAGCGTTCCCGAAGCACATCCGCCGGAAATAACCATGCCGATACCAAAGATGAACGCGCCAACTACGGTGTGTACGCCCACCGGTGCCACGAATCCCATGCCGGGAACCGGTGCGCCGGCGCTGTGGGCTCCGTACATGATCGCCCAGAAGCCGATGCTAGTTACCGCAAAGGCAGTAAGGACAGCCTTGGTCAGGTTGGTACCCCCGGTCAGAAACGGATCCCGCAAGGAAGCGGTGAAACAGAACCGCGCCTTCTGCAGAATGAATCCGAAGCCGATTCCGGTGAACCAAAAGAAGCCAAGCTGCGCGGAGTCGGTCATAATGAACACACCGATCCCGATAATGAGAAGCGCCGCGAGTATCCCCAACGGTATCTGGCTCTTCTTCTTCTTCCTGGTCCGCGATGTCCGGCTCCGCTGGATGCCTGAACCGGAAGCCGCGGCGTTGGTTGTATCACTCACTGGTTACTACCTCCATGACAAGTAATCTGAGAAAGCTCATCAGCAATCTACCCTCTGTTATCGATATAGATGTGACTATATCGTCAGAATGCCATAGAGTCAATAATTGTTATGTGAAAATCATCATTTAATTTGACCGAAAATAGAAAAAGAAATTCTTTCACAACTAATCATTTACAAAATTTAGACTTGAGGATATTGTAACCGGAATAACAACTTCTTTATGAGAAAACGGAGGGAATAATGTACGCACCGTTTCGAAAAACACTATCACAGGATGGGTCGGTAGACGAGGCAGCGCTACGGGAAGCGTTTCTCGCGGAACTTCAGGATCAGCCGGAGGCGGAACCCCTCTTCGACGAAGCGGTAGCTGCGTACGAGGGAGAAGAACTCGTTGAGATTTGCGGTGAAATTGTGCAAACGATCAAGGCCGAGTGCACGGCGGATGATTTCCACAACTGGAACTACGATCATCTGGAGTTCATTATCGATCTTTCAAACCGTCACAACTTTATCATTCCCCGGAATCTGCTCAACGGATTGCCGGAACAGCTCATCATTCTCGTTGACTCCAAGAAGCTGTCCGAGCCCGGTTGCGACTGAGTTGGGGTCGGAGTCGTGGGAGCGGTTACACTCCCACCCCGGCCGCCCGCAAACCCAACTGTGAAAGTAAAGCAACCAGCGCCGTCACAATTCCGATCCAGAAAAAGCGGTAGCTAATCGCCAGGTAGCGATACTTCTTGTACTTGAGCAGTTGTCCCAGCTGGTAGATATCGCGCACCACCGTGCGGTAGATCGCCGCGTCCTCCGCCAAGATCTCCTCCATCTCTCGCTCATACTCGTCCAGAGAGAGCTCCGTGAAGTGTCCGAAGAAGAGCGGATTCGCTGTCGACTGTTTGTCCGGATGCTCTTGGCGACGGAACCGCGGAGTAACGGCTTGCACCGCGAACACCAACGCAATCCCGGAAAACACCGTCAGAACCGGCACCGCCCACAAAATCGGCCCGCTGCCCAATTGGGTGATACCAACACTGAGGATAACCGACGAAAACCCGATGATGATATTCGCTTTCTGGTCAGCCATAGCGCTGAGCTGAACGTGGTGGTGTTGCGCTGCCCGCAGCATATAATCCGCTGAGAACCGTCCCTGGATGGTGCTGAACCTCATGAAGTGCTCCTCAAGCCCAAGGTCATCACGGCACCGTTCACTTGTCAAGCACGACCGGTCCCACTCCGCCCCACCCGAAATCCCAGATTGCCGGTGCTGGAGTCGGGGGTGTTAGAGCTGCGCGCCGCTAGGCGGTAGCGGTTGCAGTAACTGTGGTGACAGAGATAGCTGCCGCCGCGGTTGACCCGGCGGTCGCCATGGCTTGGCCCGACAGGGTCACGTCTTGTGTCAGGAGCTTCCGGCAGGTGCCAGTCGGGTGAGAACCAGTCGGCGCACCACTCCCAGACGTTGCCGGCAACATTGTAGAGTCCGAAGCCATTGGGGGAGAAGCTATCCACCGGCGCGGTTCCCGAGTAACCATCGGCTTCCGTGTTTTGGGACGGAAACGTGCCCTGCCAGATGTTTGCCATATGCCTGCCACCGGGGGTGAGCTCATCGCCCCAGGCAAATCGCTGCTGTTCGAGGCCTCCCCGGGCGGCATACTCCCACTCCGCCTCCGTGAGAAGCCGCACCCCCGCCCATTGGCAGAAGGCGAGGGCATCTGCGTAGCTCACATGCACGACCGGGTGATTGCCGCGGCCCTTCAGGTTGGAGCCACGTCCTTCCGGACGCTTCCAGCACGCCCGTTCTACTCCCAGCCACCATTCCAGTCCGGGTACCGCCCTCACCTCTCCTCGTTTGCGAGCAGTCTTGGACACAAAGAGATGAAAGACAAAGCTCCAGCCGAACCGTTCGGCTTCAGTGATGTAGCCCGTTTCCGAGACAAAGGAGGCGAAGTCATCGTTGGATATCGCAAAGGGATCCACCGCGAAGGGAGAGACGGTGACGCGCCGCGCCGGTCCCTCGCCATCTTCGGCAAAGCCCTCGTCACTGTCGGTGCCCATAGTGAAGACGCCGCCTGTCAGCGGGATGAGGCGGCTGCGCACAGCGTGCGCGCCGGTGCTATCCGCCGCCGCGTGCCCCCCGAAAGAGAGGGTGGTTCCGTTGTCGGACTTTTCACGGGTCTGGTCCCGATCCGGTCCGCAACACGCTGATCCCATACGTCCCCCTACTACACGATCCCGGTGGCGGCGGTGAGCAGGATACTGAGTTGCAGTAGAGCCATCACGAAATAGGGCCACGGCCGATTCGGTCCAAAGCGGGTCAGGG
>JBMCMH010000094.1:0-9902 GCA_048614515.1 Alkalispirochaeta sp.
CGCCAATGATTCCGGATGTGCCTCAATCGTTCTTCGCAGTGTGCTCGTCCAATGGACTTGCCCATGTCGTCTTTTCCTCGCGACATATGGGGACGTGTCGTAGCTCCAGAACCATTCGAGGTAAGCGTCGAACCGTTGACTCAGAAACTGGGGGATGGGGCCTGATTCGGTATCCGACGGAGTGACGGCAGCGACAATCAGGTTCCGGTCTTTCAAGACGGAAAGAATGTGATCCACGTCAGTGTCGGAAAGATTCATTGAATCGATCTGGGTCTTGAGCCGGTGGGATGTCAATAATTCCTCGACAGTTTGTTGTCGATTCGGGAGTACACCGTGCTTCTCAAAGTAGTAGACGGCCGCATAAGCGGCCTGTTCTTCCCTTTCGTAGGTCGATATGGCAGAAGTGTAAGACTTCGTTTTGCTGTCCCAGAACCGGACATAGTACACGTTACCGCGCTTGTACAGATTGAACCGACGCATATCTCTCTCCTCTCAGAACCCGACATGCTACAGTCAGGTGCTACAGTTGGTGATGAGTCGCGCCGGTATTTCCGGTAGCGGTATTCTCAAGTTTTTTTCTCACAATGACTTGTGAGGGAAGCGGCGGACGGGAGTCGAACCCGCGTCTCCAGCTTGGGAAGCTGGGGTAATGCCGTTATACGACCGCCGCGCAGACTGATCTATTCCCCAGAAGAATAGGCCGGTTGGCGAGTAGCCGTCAAGCAACTGTGAACACCGATTATCCGCGTGGTTCGGCGGCGGCGCGCCCATGGCACCGCGGCTGTTTTGGTGTACAGTGGCCCCATGACACATGATGATGCTGCCACTCGCGACATACGAGTGGGAACGCTGTCGGCGATCGGTGCGTTCTCGATGTGGGGCGTATTGCCTCTGTATTGGATTCAAATTAGTGCTGTCCCCGCGCTGGAGGTGCTGTGGCACCGCGTGTTCTGGGGCGCAGTGGTAGCGTGGATCATCGTGTTGTACCAGCGACGGCACCTGCGGAAAGCCGGCTCCATCCCCGCAGCCGGCTCCGACTCTGCGGTGGGCCAGGGAGCGGTGCTCCCGCCAGTCGTTCCTCGCGGGCGGGTGGTGGCGTGGCTTGTGCTAAACGGGGTGCTGGTGGTGACCAACTGGTTTGTGTATATCTGGGCGGTTTCATCCGGCCGCACGCTGGATGCGAGCCTCGGCTATTACATCAATCCTCTGGTAAGCGTCGTACTGGGAATGGTGTTCTTTGGGGATCGGCTTTCGCGTTTGCAATGGGCGGCGGTGGCGAGTGCCACGGTGGGAGTGCTTTTTCTCACGTTTCGCCTGGGGGTATTCCCTTGGGTGTCGCTGGTGTTGGCGGGGACGTTCGGGACGTATGGACTTATCAAGAAGCGAACCGCCCTCTCATCAATTCATGGTCTGGCGGTGGAGCTCACGCCGGTCTCAGCGGTAGCGGCGGCGGCGATCGGTGTAGGAATTCTCAATGGCTCCGGTGTTCCTGCCAACGGTGATTGGCGGGCGGCGGCGTTCCTGTTTGGGGCGGGCGCTGTTACCGTGGCGCCTCTGTTGCTCTTTGGAGTGGCGGCGCGGCGAATACGCCTCTCGGACGTGGGGTTTCTCCAGTACATCGCCCCCACGTTGATGTTTCTCATCGCGCTCGTCGTCTTTGGTGATCCTCTGGAGCCGGCGCGACTGGGAGGATTTATCTGTGTGTGGATGGGACTGGCGATGTACACTTACAGCAATTACCGTACACGCCGGGCGCACCGCCGCGGGGTGAGACGCGCCCTCGCAGGGTGAGTCGCGCTCCCGCAGCCGTCGGGCGCGCCGCCGCAGGGGCAATCGCCCCGCCGCGGGGTGGCTCTAAGCTCCGGCAACACCCCTCATCTACATTGAAAAACTGCCGCCGATACCGATCGAGAATCCCCGGAGGAGCACGCGCATCTGCGACACCGTGTCGTCGGCGTCAAACGACTGGACCTGTGAAGCACCTTCCTCCAGATACTCACCACTCACTTTTAGGTCGTGATATACGTGGCGATAGCTCACATCGAGCCCAACCCGAATCTGATCTATTTGTAAGCCGGTGCCGGCTCCCACGATCCATCCGGCGCCCATGCTGCTGTCGATATCGATGTCGGTGATCGCCACCGTGCCGGGATTGTCGCCAAAAACACCGGCGTCCCTGAGGTCTCGGGCGATTTGTCGCTCAAACGGACGCAGACTGAAGTTGTAGTTGAGCGCGCCACCGCCGTACACGTCGAAATACATGGGGCCGGCGGGAATGTGGATCTTTGCCAGGAGGTAGGGGAGCAGGCTATCGGCATAGAACCACGGACCGCCGGTAGATAGTGCTTCCTCCGATTCTTCCGACCCATCCGGCACGGTGCCGTCCGGGGATAGCCCATAGATTTGATTGTAGCTGATGCCCACCGGAAAGCTTACGTACTCTCCCAGTCCCAGGGAAGTCTCCAACGACGACTCAAACGAGATACTTCCCGTCTCGCCCTCGAACATGTCCCACGGCACAAACACCGAGATTCCCCCACCAAACGACTGGGTCATGGCCGGAGTGGAGATAACCGCCAGCAAAATGGCCGTCAATACTGCCCGTTGCGCAACGCTATGCTTTTTCATGAGATGAAGTATCGTCGGCAAGTGCCACGGCTCGCAACCCTGTATTACATAATATGAGTGGACGGAGAGTCGGGATGGTAGCAGTTCTATGGGTGGCGAGTATAACCACGGCGTGGCCGGTGGCAGCGCAAATTTCAACTGCCCAGGATTCAACGGTGATCCCCGGTTCGCCACCTGCCGACATATCGCGGGAGGTGCTCGTTCAGTCGGACCACGAGGGGGTCATGCTCCAGCGGGTGACGGCGGACATTGGCGGCACCCAGTGGCTGTGGCGAACCCGCGGAACGGTACTCCTCTACGAGGAGACGGCGCTGGCGGGGGGCTACATAGAACGGCGGCGTCTCCTGGGGACGCCGGCGAAACCGTTCGTGCATCACGCTGGGTGTGCCGTGGGCCCCCTTACCGTGGGCCCTCTGCAGTTTCGGGGCGTGTATCACCGTGTGTTGGATCCTACCGCCGGTGGTACCCGCTGGTCCTCGCTCACCGACGATGACGACCTCCGGCTGGATCGGGGCCTCTCATCCCCGCGCCGGACGGGGGTTGGCGTTACCGGTATGCTTCCGTTCTCGTTCTTTGGAGGTGATATTGTGCCCGGGGCGGTCTGGGGTACCACCGCCGACGGCGAAAACGACGTTGGGACGACGGCCCTCATTCTGAACTGGCCGGTAGCCGCCGCCGCTTTTGCGTTATCGCGCGGGACGTTCTCGGTCGCCGAGGACCACTCGTGGTTATACGCCGCGCCCCCTTTTCGCACCTCCGGTGTTACTCAGGTTGGATCCACCCTGAAGCTTACCCCCGCGGTTGCCGAAGTTCCGGTCCACATCGGAGCGGAAGGGTGGCAGCAGCGCAACGGCTATCGTCCGCCGCGGTCTTCGGTAGGGGCGTTTGCTCACGCGTCGGGAACGCGGGCGGCGGTGGCGACGCGGGTCTCACGAACCGATTCCGGGTTTCGCGCCCTCTCGGGACGCCGCCCTCGGTGGTCGCGGTATGTGGGGGCGACGGTTTCACAGGGTCGCCGCGGGCGGCCGTGGGTTTGGCAGGCAGAATGGCAACGGCGAGCGGGATGGCAGGAGGATCGTCCTGGAGAACCGGTGAATTTCTATTCCGGAGCCGTGGGGGGCGCGTGGCGCCGGGGCGTCCTGCGCGGGCTGCGTATGCAAGGTACCCAATCCTCAACTGGACGCTCGTCCGTGAGTTACCGCCTGCGATGCGCCGTTGGTCCCGTTGGGTTGCTGGCCCATGCCCGGCACGCGTTCCAAGAACACACCGACGACGATTCCTTCTCTGCCACGGCTCGCGCCTCGCTCCGAACCGACCTCGGGCGGCATGCTCGTCGATTCTCTGCGGACGCCGGCTGGAGCGGCACTGCGGAGCGCCGGCGGTGGGAACACGAGCTGTCTCTCAACGCCTCGACCCCGGTGGGAGGGGCGCTTCGATTAGAACTCTCAGCCAAACAGCCGCTGATTCCGGCAGCTTCTACCACCGAGTGGATGGTGCGGTTGCGGCACACCGGCCCAAACGCGCGCCGCGGTACTACAACCCCAAAATGAGGCGAGCGGCTTGGAAATAGATCGTGAGACCCGCCACGTCGATCACCGTTGCCATGAGTGGGCCCGCCATCACGGTGGGATCAAACCCCATGCGGTGAATTACCAATGGCGCCAGGGCACCGATAATGGTGGAGAACACCACCACAAAGATCAGGGCCGCCCCAATGGCGGCCGATTCCGCCCAGGCCACCCCCGGGGGCAGAAACACGCTCCGGAGGATGATCACGCCCGCCAGAATGAGCCCCATGGAGATCCCCACCACCAACTCTTTGAGCATCACTTTCCCCAGATCGCGAAAGCGGATCTCTCCGGTGGCAATACCGCGGATCATGAGCGTTGAACTCTGCGTGCCGGAGTTGCCGCCGGTTTGAGTGATGACCGGCACAAACCACACCAGAAAGCCCGCCGCCAGAGTGAGCGATTCAAATGCGCTCAAGACGTTGGTAGTAAACGTTCCCGCCACCAGGAGGATAATCAGCCAGGGGACGCGCTTTTTGATGAGCTTCCAGACAGACGAGTCGGTATACCGGTCAACGGAGCCGTCCATGGCTCCCATCTTGTAGACGTCCTCCGTCTGCTCGTCACGGATAACGTCGATGGCGTCGTCAAACGTGACGATACCCAGGAGCCGATTGTAGCTGTCCACCACCGGCAGGGCCACCAGGTCGTGCGCTTCAAGCGTCTTGGCCACCTCTTCCTGGTCGGCATTCTCCGGTACCGTCACCACTTTATGCGTCATCACCTCATCAATCCGGCGCGAGTCATCGTTAAAGAGGAGATCTTTGAGGCTGACCACTCCTTGCAAGCGTTTTAGGGTATCTACCACGTAGATGTAATAGATCGTCTCCACCCGACGGGCGTTCACCCGAATAAACGCCAGCGCCTGACCCACACTCACATTGGATCGGATCGCCAGGTAGCGGGTGGTCATGATCCCCGCGGCGTGTTCCTCGTCGAAACGGAGCAAGAACTGCATCTGGCTGCGCGCCTCATCACTGAGACTCTGCCAGACGTTTTCCCGAACTTCCGGGTTTAATTCCTGAATGATGTCGACCAGGTCGTCGGGCTCTACTTTCTCAAAGATCTCCCGAGCGTTGTCGAGGGGAAGGTTCTTAATGAGCCACTCCTGATCAGTGGCCCCCAACTCGGTAATGAGCTCCGCCTTTTTGTCGATCGGCAGCAGCACGAAGAGGTTGATCGCTTCTCCATCGTCCAGATCTTCCCAGAGAGCGACAATTTCATGGATCGGCATATCCATGACCATGTGGAACAGCTGCTCATCATTGAGGTCATGAATGAACTCTCGTAGGTTGTCCAGGGTGCTCTGCATAGATGGATTCCTCCGTTGGTCATGACCAGTCACCGATAAAGAGCACCTCCGGATCCAAATGATACCCGGTGGCCTCGGCAATCTGAGTCTGAACGTCCGTGACCAACGCGCGGATATCCGCTGCGGTGGCATCCCCGGCATTCACGATAATGTTGCCGTGTTTCTCACTAACTCGAGCGCCGCCGCGCGTATGTCCACGCAATCCGTGCTCGTCGATGATTTGGCCGCTGGGACGTCCAAAGGATCGATCATTCTTAAAAATCGAGCCGGCGCAGGGGTATGCGAAATGGCCCTTGTCTCGGCGATCCGCTTCGTGCGCTCGCATCATCTGCCATAGAGATTCCCGCTGACCCGGGGCGGCGGTCAGGCTGAACTCTACCTTGGTAATAATACGCGACCCGTCCTGAAACGGCGAAATCTTGTACCCGAAGTCTGCGCTCCGGGGTATATAGATGCCTGGCGTGCCGGCGCGAGTCACATAGTGCACACGCTGGAGCACGGGAAATATCTCACCACCATAGCACCGGGCGTTCATCCACACTGCACCTCCCACGCTACCGGGCATCGCGTAAATAAACTCGAGTCCTTGCAATTCGTGGTCGGCAGCATAGGCGGCGACATCGCTTATCGCCGCTCCCGCTTGAGCGGTAAGGACGGTGCCGATTCTGGAGATCTCTGTGAGATCTCCCAGGTACACTACCACGCCGCGAACGCCGGCGTCACTGACAACGATATTTGCACCGCCCCCCAGGACCCATACAGGAATCGGATCACCCTTTGGAGCCGCGGATTGCCCGTCGGCGTGCCCGCCCTCGGAGACTACTTCCCGGCTATCGGTACTTCCGTGCGTTACGGCTAGAATCTCTCGCAGTTCCGACTCCGTTCGGGGACGAGCCAGCACATCCGCCGGACCACCTACCTGAAAGGTGGTGAAGTCTCGCAACGGTTGATCAAACTCGAGAGGACAGGTCAGCTTGAAATTTTCTAGGTAGCGCTGTACCGTGCTCATTCAGTTCAGAATAGCTGATGGGGCAGAGTGCTTCAACATCTGTAACCTTTCGGTATTCCCGTGTGTTATGTCAATGAAAAGGGATGAACGAGCGTTCTTCGACGAAGTATACACAGACTCTTTTCCCGTTCTCTTTCGTGTGGTGCTCCGCATCGTCGGCGATGAGGGAACCGCGGAAGAAATCTGTCACGAGGCGTTCATCCGTTTTTATAAGCACAGTACGCGCCTTCCTGATACTGCACAGGCGCGATACTGGTTGCTGCGGGTTGGCAAAAACCTGGCGTTTAATTACTCCAAGCGGCAGGGTCGGGAACGTACCGCGTACCAAAAAGCGTGGAACGAGCCGGAGCGACCGCAAGAACACGCCGACGCCGATGTACTTCAAGCGGAAACGGCGGAACTGGTGCGCCACGCGGTATCTCGGCTTCCCAAGACGTTGCAGGACGTCATCGTTTTGAAGGAGTATGGTGGTCTGTCATACGACGAGATTGCCGCGTCTTTGGGAATCAGCGTTGGGAATGTAAAGGTGCGAGTGCATCGCGCACGAGAGCGGTTGGCACGACAATTGGAGGCAGATGATGTCCATTTTCCGGAGTAATTCACAGTCCGCGGAGTTGTCCGCGTTGCTTGACGGCGAATTATCTCCAGGGGCTACGCGCGTGCTCTCAGACGCGCTCAACCAGGACGCTCATCAGCAGAGCGAGTATGCCCGCATTCGGGACATTCACGCCATGATGACATCCCATCCCGTATCAGCCGAGCAGGTGTCCACGGCGCAGGACCGTGTGCGTGTTCGTCTCGATCGGTCGATCCACGCGGTTCATCACCGTGATCAACGGCCGTGGTGGGAGCGCTCCATAGCCATACCTCTCCCCATGGCGGCTACGGCCATGGTTGCGGTGCTCATATTCGCTGGAATTCTTGCAAGTCAACGCTCCTCCGCCGCTATTCCGGACTCCATGAACACGGCGCAGACCAGCGCCGACACCGTCGCGGATCGGGCGGATTCGGTCAATGTCCAGGTCAATGTCAATGGAGATCAGACGGAACAACTGCTCAAGTGGCTTAACGAACGGCAATCGGTGGAGACGGTGACGATCCAGCTTCCCGACACCGCGCAATTCCAGTTGCGAGGAGAGCCGGTGTTTATGCGCCCGGATTTGCCGGGTGAGTACCAGACAACTGAAGCCTACGCGGATGCCGGCGACGGCGCTGCTCTTGATATTACGCCGCTGGAGGGTGCTGAGGAATGAGGCACCGCCTGGGGCGATTTGCGATCGCATCCATCCTTGCAGTGAGCATTACTCTGCCCATGATCAAGGCTCAGGAGAACCAGGCGGATATAGATGAGTCGTTGGATGATTTGCTGAGTGGCGCACTTGCCGTCCATATCCATGCCCGTATCATCGACCAAGACCAGAATGAAACGGTGTGGACGATGGATCTTACCCGGGTTACCGTCAGTGGCCGCTCGGTACGAGTTCACCTCGAAGGGAGCAATATCTCGGTGGTAGCTGATTTCACTCCGTACTGGGAGGACGACGGCCAATTGGTGCTCGTTGCCCAAGGACGCACCTGGCTAACCAATGATGATGACGCCGATGAGCCGGACTACCGGACGTCCTTTACCACCCTCCCAATCCAATTAGGGGAACCGATCATTTTTCTACCGTTGGGAGATGGGCGCGTACCGGTTGACACGGAGCGGTTCGGGCGCCTCAATATTGAACTCGAGATCAACGTGGAGCGGTATCAGTCCTGAATCGAGCACCATCTCTT
Organism: Alkalispirochaeta sp.; assembly: GCA_048614515.1. Classification (GTDB taxonomy): domain Bacteria; phylum Spirochaetota; class Spirochaetia; order DSM-27196; family Alkalispirochaetaceae; genus Alkalispirochaeta. The sequence continues at coordinate 8,297 of JBMCMH010000094.1, forward strand.
CCTCGCGGTCCTCTGATTGCTGTCGTAACACTCCTTGTAGCGGCCGGTGCGCTTATGTGGGTGTCCCAGCAGCCTCCTCGGATAGACGCGGTAGACCCTGATACCTTTGCATCGGGGTCTACCGTAGCCGTTGAGGGGCGTGGCTTTGGGGACTTCGGGCGGTTGGCTGTGGATCAGATGGCGATCCCCCGCGAGAATGTTCGGCGGTGGACCCCTAATCTCATCATCTTTGATGTACCTGACCAGAGCAGAAGTGGGCTTCTCCGGGTTACAACTTCGGACGGCACAAGCAATCCTGTGTTCGTAACGGCGGAGGCGGACCTTCCCACCAGCTCGCAGTACCGAGAAGTAGACGTATCGGCACTATCGCCTGATAGTACGGGGGTGGGAACGCGTCTCGTGCTCGAGGGATATGGGTTTGGGCCGCGATCCGCGATTGCGGAGCTGGCGTTTATCGGCGACGATTCCGAATTTCGTGTAGCTGGTGATCATGACGGTGTGTTGCAATGGTCAAATCGCCGCATCGAGGTGGTGATCCCGCATGAGGTGCCGGCGGGAGATTTCCAGATCTCCATCAATGGTCATGGTACTGATTCATCCGTGGCCATAGTCCCGCGTGGCGGCGAACGAACGTTCGGTGAGCTGCGACAGTTCGCGGTGCGAACGGCAATGACCCTCCGGGCGCCTTCCTCGGAAATTTTTGCGGTGCTCCCCCGGGGGCTCACATTTGATGAGCAGCCGCAGGCGCAGCTCATTCGGGAGAACCTCTCTTCACAACGGATGGGACCGGGACCGGACGCCACCTATCACATCTCACCTACCGATAGCGTCCAACGGGTAGATCGGGTGGTGTTAGTAGGACGTCGTGCGGTGCAGTGGAGTATAGATACCGGCCGTTCATCAGATGTGCTGTTGGAGCAGTGGTTTCGGCGAGCGTACCGCCGTTACCTTGCTGTCACCGATGACATTCCCCGCGACCATACCGTGGTCACCGATCTGCGCCGCGCGTTACAGTTGCGGGATCCGGTGGTTGAGATCGCGCGAGCGGTGCACCAATCAGTAATGTCTACCCTCGAGCCGGACCCCTCCGGCACGCAGGACGCCGTGCGCGCGGTAGAGTCTGGGGAAGAGGCCGGCTCCTACGCCTACGCCACCTTGGCGGCGGCGGTGGCCCGGTCCGCCGGTGTGCCGGCGCGGCGCCATTTTGGAGTTTTGCTCGATGATGGGGGACGATCGATCCCTCACGCGTGGGTTGAGTTTCTGGTGCCGGGAGTCGGCTGGATTCCCGCTGATCCTGCCCTTGGGGATGGGATGCTTGGGGAGGAGCTCAGCTCGCTGAATGACTTCTACGGGGACGACATGCCACAGCGGACGTTCGGATCGTTGGATGATCGGCGGGTGACGCTGTCCGTTGACGGAGAGCACGTGCCGCGCCTGTATCCCGCCGGATCGATGCGGGAGCCGGATCCCAATTGGGCGCCCGGTATCCTTCGGTTGGAAATTCCCGCGGACAGTTTCCCCGATGACGTGGAATACCAGTGGGATCCGCCGACGCTGTTCGGCTGGTTCGATTGAATTGACACCCCCAGACCTTTTCCCTATCCTC
>JBMCMH010000095.1:0-9900 GCA_048614515.1 Alkalispirochaeta sp.
CGATCGAAGTTGAAGAAAAGACGAAGACGAGTAATTTGGTGGATAATACCTCCGCCACTGCCCTGGTCCAAACGAGTCTCGGTGGTGACGGCGAGCGATTCCTCGTGCGAGCCGGTACCAAGATCTTCACCCGCGAGGATACGCCTGGGACGGACTGGTCCTCGCTTTCCGCCCCTTCGGGATATATCCCAACGTTTCTTGCGGGAATCAATACGGATTCTTCCACCGACGGGATCGTTGAAGAGGTCTATGCCGTCTTCTTTGATTCCAATACTGATCGCGACTTTGTGTACAGACTAGTTGCCGACGGTGGTTCGCTCAGTTGGGAAGTTGTTGATCCTTCAATCTGGAACCCAACCGACGGAGAACGCATCACCGGCTTCGAAAGTGTAGGCGATCGAATTCTGATGGCTTCAACTGATGGGCAGCTCTATAGCCTTGGCTCCGGTGAAAGCTCTCTTGTGGATTTGGGTGAGTTCACCTCCGATGAGCGGGGTATCCGCGCCGTTGCCACCAACGCCGCCGGCGTTACGGTGGTTGTCGGAGATTCGGCGGTGCATTTCACCGCTAATGCCGGCACTGCCGGCAGCCTCAACTCTGCGGATACTGCGATCGAAACGGGCCGTGGTGTAGCCGTGTTCCCCTCATCTCTGGAGAGTGGAGATCCTGCCGATACGTTTCTCCTCGTAACCCTCGACGGAAGACTTTATACGTCCGGCGACGGTGACACATGGCAGGAGGCGGACGGCAACATCCCGAACCGCTCCTTTTCCGGGGTCGCCTGGGTAGACCATAGAGAGCTTTTGGCGGTTGGTACGCTTAGCTATGAGGGAAACGATATCGACGACACAACCAACGCCCGCGGATACTACGAGGTAAGCGGTTCTTCGAGCGGGTCATCATACACCCTTGATTTCGACAATAGCGACATCAGCGACAACTATGACGGCAGTGAGTTGGCCACCAGCGGCATCGCCCGGTTTGTCTATTACCCGTCCGAAAACACGCTGTTCGCCCTCACCCACGGCAAGGGTCTCTGGCGCACGTCATATGAAGCTGATGTTGAGGGTGGCCCCGATTGGGTCTGGGAATAACACAGTCGACTAGCTCGCCTCCCAAACGGCGGAGTTATTGAGCTGTGGCCTCCCGGAGATCGATGAGCTCGGCCGGGATCGGACGTTCGGGAATGGTCGGTGTTCCCCGGTCCGGTGGCGCACTGTGTGACCCGTCACGGTTATCGTCTCCAAAACGAGACTGGTTTAGGGCACCCACGGAGGGGAGCTGCCCCGCACGCTCCCATTCCAGGGCGGATGTTCCGCGAATCAGTGCATTGGGCCATCCGCCGAACCGGTTTGCCACAATGCGCGCGGTACCATTTGAGCTGAGACGCACTGCCGCCGAGGATGGTCGCGCCGCCGCCGGGGCGAGAATAACACTGTTTCGTATCTGAATCCCTATCAGCACATCATTAACGCCCTGACCATGTGAACTCACACCGGTGGCGGTGATCGGGCGCGCGGTATCCATCTCCGAGAGCCACAGAACAGAGTCGTGAATCGACAGGGCTCCATTACCAGTGGCCACGGCAATTCCATCTCCAGCACTTCTCACGACGATTGCGCTGCCGGTGATGTCTGCGGGTGAATCTCGGAGAAATATGCCGTATCCATATCCGTCGGAATGAACATCGATCACCGAGTTGGAAACGGTGAGTTGGCCGCCGTGAGCTCGAACGGCGATGACCGATCGATCTCCCACACCGGAGAGCACCGCTCCGTTGATCCGGATATCAGCGTCTCTGCCGCGTACCAAAATGGGATCCTCCGCGGTCGATTGAACAAGCGAGGACTGGATCTCCAGGGCGCTGGACTCAACATACACCAGCCCCCCAAGGTTTACTGAGCGATCATCGGATATTCGGGAATCGATGACGGCAACACGGGCACTCCCGGAAATCCGAGCGCCCGTCGTAAGGGAGTCGCTGATCGTGGCGACACCGCCGTGGATGTGTGCCGTTCCAAGGGAGCTCCCACGAACATCAAGAGTTGCCCCATTCCGCATTTCCAACCCTGGAGTAACGAAACTATCAAACAGGGACAACGTGCCCCCGAACAGTACGATCCCCGGTGTGCCGTCGGTTCCGATTTCGACATGGCGTAGTTCGAATTGGTCCGGTGTTTCCGGCGTCCCCATGTGGAGCGGCTGAGAAAACGAAAGGTGTTCCAGGCGCACCCGTCCCTGCAGACGCAGGGGGCTCGGGTCTCTGAACGTAATAGACGTGTCACCACTCCCGGCAAGCCAGCGCGCTGAATCGTATCCGCCGATCATGGTTAGTTCCGTGTCCCCGTTCATTTCTTCCACGAACCCCGCCGCGGATACCGAATAATCCCCTGCTGCAAGGAAGATCGTGTTGCGGGATGTCTCAGCGATCCTTTGGAGGGCCACATCGAGGCTTGCCAACGGGTTCTCACGAGAACCATCTCCCAGCGCATCATCGCCATCTGTTTCTGACACATGCAGCGAGGTGGCGTCGATCGTAATCTCCCAGGTTGCTATTCCAGAACTCCTATTACCGGCCTGATCCACCGAATACGCCTCAACGCGATATCGGCGAGGCGCCGAACGATCTTCGGCAAGCACGAGTTCTTCCCCGGTATATCGGGAGAATCCAGTTGACGGCGCCGACTCGGTGGCGATGCGGTACATAATCTCGTCTGTAGCGCTGTTCGGGTGCAGGCGGACAGTGCGGAGCTCACTGTAGTATCCGTCCGGAGAGGCCCCCCGTAGATCCGGCACCTGGGGAGGTTCCCGATCTATCACAAAGGAAATCTCCCGCTCTTCCGAGACCGGTCTGTCGCCGTCAAATGTGCGGTATCGAAGCCGATAGCGGGCTGTTTCTCCGGCCGCCGCGCTCGCCGTCAACGGCGTATCATAGAGTGGTGAGGATACACGGACCGGGCCGGGCGATGAGCCGTCAACTGTTATGGTGAATCGAATATCGCCGTACCCGTCAAACCGAACCGTGCGGTCATTGTTATACCGCTCCCCGCTCCGAACGCCGGAGATCTCGGCGGGCGGTCGTACACGAGCCTCCTCGAGCTGGATTACCTCCGTTTCGCTGCGGCGCCCTGATTCCCCCACCGAAAAATATACGAGACTCATCCGGGACACGCCATCGGGAAAGGTCCAACGAAGGATACCTTCGGAAATCGAGAATGGCTCATTGGTGTGATCGGATTCCGAGTCCGTCACAAGGGATGCGAAAATGAGTTCCGATTCGGCGCCGGGCCAGTACGCGGTCCCGCTTCGTCCGTCGGGAGCGTAACTGATATGTGGATGTTCCGGACTGCGCGGGCGGTGAGAATCGATCGTGACCAAGCGCTCAATCACCCTACTCCGTTCTGCTCCACGTTCGCGATAAGCGTTGATGCGATACGTCCCGTCCGCCAGTACGCGGGGCTCGTCGATCGGCCGAAAGAACCGATCGTTTCCCTCCTGCGTTTCCTGAGACGCGGCGTTGATGATTCGCCATCGCACACCATCCGGATCGAGCGCTTCCAGCACCGCTTCCCGGCTCAAGACGACCCGCGGCTCGGTAATGACGCGACCGTTTAGGGTGAGGTTCGGGGGCGCCGGTTCCTGATTGAGCGGTTCTACCACCGGAGGATTCGCAAGATGAGTGCGATTGCCGGCCCCATCGCGAGTATACGCGCTGATTGTAAGCGCACTCTCCAGGCGGTCGCGATCTACGGTGACGGGACCCTGGTATATCCGGTATGGATCGCTGGGGCGGAGCCGATACCACACCGTCGTCTCCTGTTCCGCAGGAGCCTCAAACGCCAGGATACCGCTGTCGCGGGGATCAGTGGTGAGCTGGGGAGGCGCCGGCGGGCGGCGGTCAACAATAACGCTCAGTTGGTACACCGGGGACCATCGGGTCTGTCCACGGAACCGCCCGCGCACCCGTATCGCCCACCGCCGCTCACTGCCCTCCGGCGCTGTGAGAGATATCTCATCGGCAACGCGCGGACTTGCATCGTGCGGGAGGAGCGCCTGCCCATCGGTGGCCACTTCGTAGTACAGTTCCAGATCGTCGTAGGGCGAAGAAAACCTCACGGTGGTTTCTTCCGCACGGGACAAGAACTCACCGGGAGTGCGTTCGCGGGCGGGAACTACGGAAGCCTCCGGAACGATCGGCTGCCGTTGGTCGACTACCCAGTATCTGGTGACCGTCGGACTGATCCTTCCGTCGACGATGCGATACGCATCAATCCGGTACCGACGCCGCGCGTCGGGAACGCCGGAGAGCTCTACTGGAGCGTCGTACACGGCATCGCGCGAGCCATCAATGCGATAGAATATCTGCCCCTCACCGGACACCGTGAGTCGGCCGTCACGAATGGAGACATCCGGTGGCGCGAGCGGCGTGCGGATCACTTCTACCGGGCGAGACTCGTCCCGGCCCTGCCGGAGGGTGAGCGAAACGCCCGGCGGCGGTCTCCAGCGGAACGGATACCTTCCATGAAACCGAAGGAACTCAGTTCCCGAAGGGACTTCCTCCAGGGTGAAATCGCCGACTGTGCCCGGCGATCCCACCGATATTGTCACACCGTCGTCGGAGATGGGTCCTTGATCGCCGACACTCGTACGATGATCAGCATCTACGGAGACGGTGCGCTGCGTCCAGGGGCCGCCGGGGAACCGCGCGCGTACCACGATGTCCTCGGTGGATACGGAACCAAGATCGATATTCAAATTTCCCACAATGGGATCGGAGAACGATTGGGCGTTGCTCCCCATGGACGGAGCCCACTGAAGCTCTGTCTGGGCCAGCGAGTACACTGTCATGGTTGCTGATGCTGAGGCGCGAGCGATCTCGGGTCGTGGAGCGCGGCGTCCATCAAGAAGGAAGGCAAGTCGGGTGTCATGGGTAGCGGCATCCTCCCGGTACCGCACCACCACGGGCCGAGTACCGTCCGGAGGTGGGGTAAGTTCAGCGATCCGTAGCCAGAAAGGATCGCCGGGGGCTACGGGCCGATCCTCAAGCTTATAGCGTACGCGGGTTGTCGGAGGATGGAGTCGGACCGGAGCGGTTGATCGCCCTTGATCCGGCACACCCTCCATAACGGACTGGCGCCACGTCACATCGCGTAAATACGGCTTGCCGGAAGCGCGAACCGTTGCTTCAATGGACAGGGTAAATTCGCCTGCCCCTCGTACCCGCGGTGTTTCACGATAATTTAGAGGGATCCGGTCACCTTCGGGCGTGGAAAGCACAACGGATATATCAGAGAGTCCGGTATCGTCAAGCAGGAGGATCTGCTCATTGGCGTACGTCCCGGCGTGAGGACTAATGAGCGGACGGGCGGCCGGCGGAGCTTCCCCGGATCGATCGATGCGATAGCGGGAGGTCGTGACGGAGCTTCGATTTCCGAGGGCATCAACTGCAAAGGCATGGATTCGATAATCCCGAACGGTTCCGGGAACGCCCAGTAGGCGCGTTCCCTCCGATGGAATCGGAGTAAACGGTGAATCATCGTCGTTGGCGATTCGCATCGCTACGCGGACCACAGCGGACCCAAGCTCCGGGCGATGCACTGTTTCAGGCGTGAGGGTAATAGGAGCGGTATATAACGCGGGCAGCGGGGTCAACCGGGGTGCGGCCGGTGCGAGGGTATCCAGCACAAAATGGCCGACGATGGCAGTATCTGACAGCCCGACCCGGCGGATCTCCATTACGTATCGTATTTCGGCGTTTCGGGGAGCGTGTAACTCAACCCCATCCGTCAGCGGCAGGTAATACGAGGTGTGTGGCGCACCGGACTGATCGAGAAATCGGTACTCCAATTCCTGCGTCCCCTGCGGTCGCACGGAGACGGAATCGGAATACATGCCCGGCGGAGTGCTCACCTCATCCCAAGTGAGCTCCCCGGGAGGTTGGGAAATTGGTGTTGTGTGTGCCGGTGCTTGCGCACCGACACTAACCGCGCAGATGAGGCTGATAAGGGCGAAACAAACGCCGCGTACCGCCGGGGTGTTCATGGCAGCCCGTGGAGGATCTCTTTCACGGTATCGCTGGTGAATTGCTCATCAATCTCCGACGGCTCAAGCCCGACCAGCTCGTGACTCAGGTAGTGAATCCACTGGTCATTCACGGGTGAAGTAATCTCATGCTTGCGGCAATAATAGTCCGGCTGAATCGGCATACGCTCATCGACGTAATCCCGGATCTTGTAGTCATGTACCGCGATACGAATATCGTTGCGAGGGATCCCCTTCTCCAAGATGATTTGCACGAGATGGTTTACCGTTCGCCCGGTATCAAAGATGTCATCCACCAACAGAACGCGATCACCGCTCCGCAGATGCTCCGGGCTGTAGGTCCACCCGTCAACGCTGACCCGCTCCTGCTGATGAATATCCGTGTACGACCGAGCAACGACCGCTGCGTAAAACACCGGCCGCTGGCCACGACGGACAAACTTGAAGAACTCACTTATCACGTTGCCCATGTAAGCTCCGCCGCGGAGGCTTACGTATATGACATCCGGGATGAATCCCTCGCGATAGATGTGATTGGCCAGCTCGATCGCGTTATTGCGAATCTCGTCATAAGGAATAAACTCTTTGTTGCTCATTGTGTTAGCTCGAGGGTCTGTTCAGTTCCATCACGAAGGACGGTCAGTTCCATCCTGCCACCGGCTTCGTTAAGCTCCCGGTAGAAGTCCAACAGATTGGGGATAGTATCCCCGTCGATTGCCGTCAGGATATCGCCTACCCGGAGTCCCGCCGCCGCTCCGGGAGTACGGTTCTCTACCGTGCTCACCAGTACTCCCTCTTGATCGGCGTCTAACTCTATGTCCTGCCGCAGCTCATCGGTGAGCGGAAAGACGGAGAAACCGGGCCACAGCCGCGCGTTGAGATTGGCAATGGCCGACTCAGACTCGCGTTCTCCAATGCGAACGTCAATTGTAATTTCCTCACCGGCACGAATAAGCTGGAATGTGGCGTCCTGGTCTACTGGAAGTTCCCCTACTTCCAGAACAAGTTCATCTGAGTCTTCCACGGTGACCCCGTTGATTACCCGCACGAAGTCCCCCGGCAACAGCCCGCCATCATCTGCAGGTGAGTCGAGGAATACATGGTGTACCAGTGCGCCCCGCTGATCAGGAAGCCCGAGCGATTCGGCTAGTTCACCGTTAACACTGCGGATGCTCACACCGAGCCACCCATATTGGACCGCCCCAGTTTCAATAAAATCGTCGATGGACCGAACCACGTTGTTGATTGGTATAGAAAAGCCCAAGCCCATGCTTCCGCCGGTCTGGGACGTGATCCAGGTGTTAATGCCCACCAGTTCTCCGGCCAGATTGACGAGTGCTCCGCCGCTGTTTCCCCGGTTTATGGCGGCATCAGTCTGAATAAAATCGCTGATATTGCCGGCGGGTCCCCCGCGACGTTCAACCGCGCTGACGATACCCACCGTTACGGTGGATTGAAACCCGAAGGGGCTTCCAATCGCCATAACCCAGTCCCCCACGTGGAGTTCACTGGAGTCCCCAATGCGTGCCACAGGAATATCCACTTCACTGGTGAACGAGACCATCGCAAGGTCTTTGCGGGCGTCCGTTCCGACGACCTCAGCGGTGTAGTCTGAACCGTCATCCAAGGTAATCGTGATTTCATCGGCGTTTCCGATTACGTGATTGTTGGTCATGACGTAGTAGCGCTCACCATCTCGACGCACGACAACACCGGATCCCAACCCCTGAGACCGAAACTCGCGGCCTTCGCGATCCGGCTCATCACTGTCAGGTTCACCAAAGAAGAAGTCAAACCAGGGAGCACCATCCCCGTGGGGAGCGTCTTGGCGCCGCACTTCTTCCACATCAATCCGGACCACGCTCGGTAACGCCACTCGCGCCACCTCACGAAAACTGGACTGCAATGACTCCGGGTCCGATTGCACCGCCGGCCGATCCTGGGCGGATGCGCGGGAGCCAGGTTCTACCTGTGTAGAGCACGAAAAAAGGGTTACCGAGAGGACAAAACCCAGAATCAGGCCCGAAAGGACCAGGTTTACTACCAACAGCTTTCTCATGAAGCGGACACCTCCGGTACTGAATGTACCGATTCTCGTTTGCGTCGAGTAAGCACTTCCGTGTGATCGCGAAAAATCGCAATAGTATGCTCAAAATGAGCAGATATACTCCGGTCGGCAGTGACCACCGTCCATTCGTCCTCGAGAACATCAACTTCATCGCCGCCCAGATTCACCATCGGTTCGACCGCCACGACCATCCCAGGCTTTAAGCGCGGATTTGGTCCGCGACCAACGTAGTTGGGAATCTGAGGATCCTCGTGCAGGTCCAACCCGACCCCATGTCCGCAGTACGGGCGTACCACTCCATAGCCATGCTGACTTACCAATCGGTAGACCGCTCGGGACACATCGTTGATTCGATTTCCGGCGACTGCCGCTTGAATACCTTCTTCCAAGCTTCGCCGTGTCACCGAGAGGAGCGCGTCGACTTCAGGAGAGACGGATCCCACCGGAACAGTGAGCGCAGAGTCGCTATAGTATCCGTTGTATTCTATGCCACAGTCGATGCTGACCACATCACCTTTTTGTAAGCGGCGCTCGCCGGGAATGCCGTGGATTACCGCCTCATTAACGGAGGTACACAGCGCACCTGGGAAACCCTGATAACCGAGGAACGCCGGGCGTCCTCCCAGTGCTCGAATTTCAGACTGCGCCACCCGGTCCAGATCGGCCGTGGTCATTTCCGGCTCAATAATTTGTTCCAGATGGTCGAGCACGTCTGCTAGTAGATGACATGACTCGCGGATGCCGGCGATTTGTTTGGCCGTCTTAATCCGTATCATTGCGGGATCGTAGCACGTTCATTGGGGGGGTGCAATAAGACGTTCATAGGAGCTCAGGTTCAGGTCGTCGGGGGCTAGTCGCATCGCTTGATCAAGTGCGGCGTGAGCACCTTCCGCATCTCCGGTAAGACGCAAGTATTCCGTTCGGGCGAGCAGTCCTCGCAGCTCCGCTTCAGCGTACGCTGAGGGAGTCAGCTCCGTGCCATGCTCCAGCCATCGTTCAAACCGATCGATGGCATCGCTCGCGTCAGAGAGTGGAAGATGGCGTAATGCAAACACGATCCGATTGTAGTGGGCGGTCCAGGAATCATCAGGATAGTAGTCAAGCAGTGACTCTGCCCGAGCGTGGTCCTCACGCCGGCGGGCGTGTTCAATGTGAAGCGTTGTGGCCCACTCGGACCTGGCGGGGTCGTATCGATCGCGGAGTCGATCCATTCCTGGGGTGTCTCCACGACGCGCGAGGAAACGTGCCAGGTATTGAGCCACCAAATCGGCTTCGGGATGAGTGTTGAGGTAGAACCAGAGATCACTCTCTAATCGGGACAGGGGACGGCGGGGCCCGAGGACCGCGCGGGTGAGTAACCAGTCTCGGTGACGCCGGTCGCTACCGGAGTGTACTACCATGGACGGGCCCAGTACTTGTGCCGCCGCCAACCGTTCATTGCGGGCGATCAGTACGCCGGCGAGCTCGCTCCGCAGATCGGCTGAGTCATTATGAACCCGAAGCCCCTCTCTGAGTATCTGTTGGGGTGCTCCGTCACCTATCTGGTGCGTGATGGCGGCGTCGTTGAGGAATGCGATCTCGTCGTACTGGGGCGCCACCTGTTGGAGCTCGCGATAGAACCGGCGTGCCCGTTCCAGGCGTCCCTGATGAACCAACCCTTCCGCTTGAATCAGGAGCACTTCGGGATCCACGGCTCGCGTGCCTGACAACGACCGAAGCTGTTCAAATAGCCAGTCGATGTCACGGAGCCAGACGGCGAGGTAAAGTGGCGCCAGTTCCCGTTCTGCCGG
>JBMCMH010000096.1:0-9751 GCA_048614515.1 Alkalispirochaeta sp.
TGATCGTCCCGGCGGCATCAATTCCCGGGGTATGAGGATAGGAGCGAGTAACCCCGCGATTACCCGCCAGGGACAGCGCATCCTTGTAATTGAGCGAAGAATAGCTCACGCGCACCACCACGTCGCCCGGTGGAAGCTCATCCGGCGTGCACTGCTCTACCGCAGCAGACATGCCGGACTCGGTCCGGCGGGCGCGAAGGGCACGAAACTGATCAGGAATAGATGGTGTACGTATACTCATACACCAAGCTTACTAAAGACCGGCCGGATGCACCACCACTACCGATCCATCGCTGAGCGGAACCAACACCCGTTCACCCACCGGTACCGGCGTTCCCGCGGGGGCCTCCTCCAGGCTGAGCCGCGCAGAAACCTCTCCGGAAGCCGGGTTTACCTGCCGGAGCTCACCGGAAGAGGTGCCGTAGTACACCCGACCGTCCAACACCGCCGGTGCACCCACCGCATCTCGCAAGATGTAACGCTCGGAACCATCGGCAGTATTGAGCGCAACGATCTGCCCTTCGGTGTAGAAGAACACCGTCTGCCCCGCCACCACGGGATCCACAAAGGACCCGCGGCCACCGGCAAGCTCACGTTCCCATACCACCGACCCCGCGGAAACATCTACGGCGGCGGCTGTTCCCCGTCGGCCCACCAGGAACGCTGTTGACCCCACTCCCGCCGGAGCGAGCGCCACCGGTTGCGACATCTCGGTGGCAATGGTGCGGGTTACGCTGCCGTCGGCCGGATCGATGACCAGCACCTGACCCTGTTGATCGGCAATCACCACCGAACCGGAGATAATCGCCGGGGTCATTTTGGAGCCCCCGGGAATCGCGATCGTCCGGTCCGCTGCGGCACCCCGCGCGGTCCGGACGGCAAGCTCCTCATCCGAGGGCACCAGCCACTGCCCGTTCCACGCCACCGGTCGGCGCCCAAACAGGTGAGACCCGGAACCGCTCAACTCGACACGATTGAGCACATTCCCCGACGCCGCGTCAACAAAGACCATCTCCGTGGCCCCGGAGAACGCGACCACGCTTCCCGCCACCACCGGCAGGGCGTTTTCATTTCCCGCATTGGCGGTTTCCACGCTCCATAGACGACCCTCCGACGGATCCGCGGCGTACAACGTGCCTTGGCGATCAGCGCCGAATACCCGCCGTCCGTCGCCGACAAGACCGCGAACAAAGGTGCCGCCGGCGATATCGAGCGTAGCTTCCACCGGGCGGGGATCGAGACGGAGCTCTAAGGACGAGCCCCCCTCCGCAACAACCACGCTGCGTTGGATGTCGGCAAATCCGGGTCGCGAGGCTTGGACGGTTATCCGTTCCGCCACCGGGTACTGTCGCTGCACGCGCCCCGTGCCCAAGGTGGTACCGGATACACGAATCTCCGCATCGGAGGGCTCGGTGGTAATGGTGAGTTGGGCTTGCTGCCGCTCCAAGGAAAATCGCAAAGGAGTGGTGCCGGAACTCACGGTGATCGTCTGTTCCTCACTCACATACCCCTCGCGCTGGGCGCGCACGGTGACTTCCTGTCCAGCGGGCAACTCCTGCTCAATCGTTCCCGTTCCGGCAACACTCCCGTTAATCAGGATCGACGCCTGGGGGGGTGTGGCGGTCGCGCGGATCGTCCCCAGATCCCGGGACAGTTCATATCGAAGCGGATTGGAACCCTCTTGGATTGTGACGGGAACCTGCACGGTGGCATAGTCATCGCGACGGATCGTGACGTTCACCTCGGTTCCGGCGGGATACGTCTCTTCTACCGCTCCTTCTCCCACTACCGCTCCATCAAGGAGGATTTCCGCGTCAGCGGGAGTTGCCGCAACCTCGAGCGTCCCCAGCAGTTGCTCAAGATCGAATCGCACCGCCTCCGCGGTTCCTTCCACCGTTACTTCGCGCTCGTCGCTACGATACCCCTCACGGGAGACTTCGATTTGCACCGTCTCTCCCAGCGGCCGCTCCACGGTGACGTTGCCGCTCCCGACCACCTCACCGTCAATGCGCACCTCTGCGTCGGTGGGTGATGCTTCCACGCGGACACCGGCGATCGATCGAGAGAGCTCAAAGCGTACCGGCTCCATTCCCTCACTGACCGTTACGGTCTCCTCCATCGAGTCATAGCCGTCCAGCTCGGCGCGGACGGTCACCTCTGTATCCGGGGCAAACGACTCGGTGACGCTGCCGGTGCCGGCCGGTTGGCCGTTCACAAATATCTCAGCATCCGCGGGCTCCGCAGAAACGGCAAGGCTCACGGGATCCGGTTCGGGCTCAGGTTCTGGTTCGGGCTCCGAATCCGGCGCGCGTTCGGCGAGGGAAACGCGATAGGCGCGGCCGCGGCTCTCGTCCACGGTAAGGGCCAACGTTTCTTCGTTGTACCCCTCCCGCACCATGCTAAAGGAGAGTTCCTCCCCCGGTACAAACACTCCCGAAAACCGCCCGGAACCTACTCGGCGACCATCGAGACGAATCTCCGCATCCGCCGGTTCCACATTGAGGCGGACCGGTACCAGGGTTGGCGCAGGTTCGGTGGGGGTGTCTTCCTCTTGGCCCTCAGGACGTCGCGCAGAGACGCGAATCACTCGAATCTCATCGATTTGTTGCAGATCGGTCAGCGCCTCCTGCGATATGTCTCGCCGCCGACGCTGGGCGTCGCTATTTACGCGTTGCGCGGACTGCTCAACCGCGGTATCAAGAAGCTGTGACAGCGTCGCGGTATCAACCGTCTCACCGCGTTCGGTTTGCTGTTCAACCTCGGTTATCGCCGCTTCGATCTCCCGAACCGACTCCTCCGCGGATGCAGTATCTTCCTCGGTGAGAGAGGTCTCTTCATTCGGCTCCAGCACGGGAGCTTGCTCTTCAAAGCGGCGGATCGCCGCTTCCACCGCTTCCGCGGACTCACCGGTACGGGTCGCTCGCTCGCGGAGGCGCTGGGGATCCGCCGCCGGAGGAACCACGGCAACCCGGCCTTCCCGGACTGCCACACGGGTACCGGTGGCCTCATCCACATCGATGCCGAACTCAGTACCGCGGACGCCCATGACGGCGGTTTCGGTCCGCACTTCATAACTATCGTTGCCGGCGAGGCGGTTTACTTTGTTCAGCACGGATCCGGAGACCACTCGCAAATCGAACGACCCCCCTTCGGGGTCCAGCACGATATCATCGAGACGAATCGAGGTGTTCTCCCGGACGCGGACGGAACCAAGGTCCCCCGCTTGCAACTCGACGTAGCCGGACTCCACGCGGAGCGCTTCACCGGGCTGGAGATAATCGCCGATATCGGCCAGAAACTCGTCCCCGTCGCGGTCCAGCCACGCATCTCCGGCCACAAAGGTAATGAGCGCGTGGTCGAGTTCCGGCACCTCGATGGCATCGAGCTCCTCCTCTTCCACTACCGCCTGTGTTTGCCGGGGGGCTTCCTCCGGCGGCTCTTGCCGCGGAGGCTCATCGCCGCCACACGCCATAACCGTGAAAAGAACTCCCGCCACCGATACTGCCAGTAGGTAACTTTTTACTCGATTTGTCATGATCGCACGCCCCTTGTACTTACCAATAGATTACCACAAGGGTGCAACAACGTTCAGGAATTTCGTGATTTTATTGGATTGGTGCGAGCAAATGTGCCAGTCGGGAGGCAACTCGCAGCCAAATCGGCATATGATGCATCTCGGCGGGGGAAATCTCACGAGATTTCGAAAAATCCCGTATAAACATATCGTGAACATCGTGGGCAAACGCGGTTCCCAGCACGATCGCGGTGATCTCAAAGTTGAGCCGAAACGAGCGGTTGTCAAGGTTTACAGTGCCCACCCCAGCCACCTGCTCGTCTACCAGAAACACTTTTTCATGGAGAAACGCCGGTCGGAAGCGGAACACTCGAACCCCCGAATCGATCATACGCCCCAGGAACGCAAACGCCGAGAGATACACCAGCACATGGTCGGGACGATCGGGAATGAGCACCCGCACATCTACCCCGCGCAACGCGGCCAGAATCAGGGCGTCCTGCACGGCGTCGTCCGGCACGAAATAGGGGCTGGCGATCCAGAACCGATGGGTCGCGGAATGGATCGCGTGCTGGATCATCATACTGGCGGTGGGGTAGTCATCAGCCGGCCCCGAAGGGAGCACAAGCACGGTAGAGGACTCATGGGCTTCGGGGTCATATCCACACGTGCTGCATGTAACCCAGTCAAGTTCCAGATACTCGCCGGTGGCCCAGTGCCAATCCTCTACAAAGGGGAGCTGAAGTCCCACCAGCGCGGGGCCTTGCAGCCTGATATGAGTGTCTCGCCACATGCCGAACTTCTCGCTCAGACCAAGATACTCCTCACCGATATTCAGGCCTCCCAAATATCCGTCGATGCCGTCGACAACGAGGACTTTCCGATGGTTGCGAAAGTTGAGCTGGAATCGGTTCCGTGGTCCCCGGGTGGAAGAGAACGGCTGAATTCGTACGCCCCCGTCCCGGAGTTCTCGCAGGTATTTTGACGAGACGGCGTAGCTCCCGATTTCGTCAAACAGGAAATACACCCGCACTCCACGTCCCGCCACGCGCAGGAGGAGCTCTTTGAATTCGTGGCCGAATCGATCCGACCGGACAATGTAAAACTGAATCAGGACGTACCGCTCGGCGCGTTCGATCGCGTCAAACATCTGCTCAAAGGCGGCGGGACCATTAATGAGAAGGTGCGCCCGATTGCCCACCGTGAACGGAAGCTTGGCAAGTCGTTCCGCGGAGGCAAGTCCACCTCCGGTATCGGAAAACGTCCTGCGCCATGGTATCAGCGCATCTCGCAGCTCCCCAACCCGCGTCCGAAGTCTCGCATCTACCTCTTTACGGGACTGTACATATCCATTGAATTGCGTTCGTCCAAATATCCAATACGCCGGGACCGCTACGTAAGGAAACGTATTGAGCGAAACGATCCATGCGATCGTTCCTTGCGACGTACGAGTTGTGAGCAGGGCTGAAATTGAAGAGAGGACACCCAGAATCTGCGCCACGGTGATGATGATCGCGAGCATGGATATCCATGTTCACCCGCTTCCGTGATCCGGTCAAGGTCGTGATGCTTGCCCCGGAGGAGGAGAATCACGTACTATCGGGCCGTCATGATTTCGATAGATAGCACCAGCGCACCGCGGCCCGCCGCGTATACCTACCTTTCAACGCTCTTTGTGGGCTCGATCGTTGCGGCTAATCTCATGGGAACAAAAGTGATCCCGTTTTTCACGATCGGCGGCTTCGAGTTCACCGGCTCGGTGGGAATCTTTTTGTTTCCACTCTCATTCCTGGTTACCGATATTATGGCGGAAATCTGGGGCGGAAAGGCGATCCGTTCTCTCATTGGCGCTACCATCGCCGTGCTCTTCGTGGTGCTGGCGGTAACTGGACTTGCGACGCTATTACCCCCGGCAGATCGCTTCGTGCAGTCCAATGCGGCGTATAACGAGGTATTCCGCAGTTCCTTACGAATCACCGCTGCCAGCATCGTGGCGTTCGGGCTCTCCCAAACCCACGATGTCTGGGCGTTTGAGCTCTGGAAACGGGTGACCAAAGGACGATTCCTATGGCTCAGAAACAATCTCTCCACCATAGTGAGCCAGCTCATCGACACCACGGTGTTCATGATGATCGCCTTTTGGGGTATGGGAGAACAGTTTACGTTGGCGTTTGTTTTGGGAAGCATGGTTCCGCCCTACTGGGCACTCAAGGTGGGCATGGCGTTATTGGACACGCCCTTTGTCTACCTGGGAGTGCGGATGATTCGCGGCCCGCACCGGACGCAGCCTGCTACCGGCGAGGTGGCGTAGCGCCCGCCGGAGAGTTCAGCGGTACTTTCGTTTTTTTTCCGCGCAGATAGTTCCGTGCTCCGATTTCCCTACAACAGTAATCCCGGCAAGAGCTCGGAAACCGGCGCAGTGGTCTTCACTGCCGTGGGGTCGATCGCTCCATATATGTGCGGAAAGCGCTCACCGCTGCCGAAGCTATCCTCAATTACCAGTTCACTGCTTAGACGGGTCGTGTCCACCGCCATCACGATCGGATCCGTGAGATCAGGATAGTGCCGCGCCACCACATCGGGGAGCTGGTGGGCAAAACTACAATGCACGAACCCCTCCGTCTGTAGCGACGGGGGCCGCAGGGGATCACGGTCGGAATCAAGCACAATGTGATACACGAGTTCCGGATCCGGCGCCAACAGCCGATTCCACTCCTCACTATCCAGTGCAATAAGCCCGGTGGGGGGAAGTCGCACCGCCAGCCGCCACCAGCGACCACCGGGAATCGGTCCCAACTCCTCAAGCGTGTTCCGGGACTCGCGCGGGGCCTTCCGCGATTGCTGCGACTCCCACGGAGCAGAAGATACCGCGTGCCAGAATCGCAGTTCATCTCTATCGGGCGCCAGCTGTTGGGCGGCGGCGTACGCCCGACGGGCCGCCTCATGATCGCCGCCGGCGGCCAGCTCATCGGCGGCATCACTGTGGTGATACGCGGTATGCAACCGGATCAGACGCACCAACTCCTCCAGCGGGGCGGGATGGTCTTCAACTCGGAGATCCATGGGACGTCCCTCCACCACCGAGTTCGAAGGCTCTGTCGATACGATCAGCAGCGCCGCCGACTGCATCCCACGAATGTCACCGCCGGCGGCCTCCGCCGCCTGAAGTGCCGCCACGAGTCGATCCGCAAACTCGCCCGGATGCTCCTGCCACGCCTGCGCCATCGCCGACGGTACGCCGGGGCGGTCCATCATGTTGGCCTGAACGGAAAACCCCGCTCCTCGAACGTGACCGGCCACGGCGATGCACCGCTGCCCGGTGTGAGTCGCACTGACCCCATCCGGTGTCAGCACGGCGACCTGCCGCACTGCGGCATGCTCATCGGCGGCAAGGAGTCGATCAACCGTTTCCGCCGGCGAATACCCCGCATCCAAGAGGTCCAGGCCCAGGGGGCCAAAATCCACGTTCACCACCGACTGGGTAGCAACCACCCCCACCCCGGCGCGGGCCCACGGCACCAGCGACCCCACAGAGAACGCATGCGACTGCACCGCCACACCCATGAGGCGAGCGGCGGGATCCACGGCAATAATCGAATATGTTGCGGCCAGCGGGTCGGTATATATCATATCGGCAGTATGCCGCGACATCGCATCGGGCACAACGCACGCCTATCCACGGCGCCCGGAGGGCACGCCCTTGACCGTATGTATTACCTCGTATCACACTGATCCGCGATATGACGCACAAAGACGAAGTCATTACGTTTAAGGTGGACGGCGCATTGGCGGAAGAGTTGCGCATGATGCCGAACCGGTCCGAGTTTATTCGGCAGGCGGTCCTCCAAGCGCTAAAATTTGAGTGCCCCCTGTGCCACGGGAGCGGAACGCTCACCCCCAACCAGATGAAACATTGGGAAGAGTTTACGGCCCACCACCATGTGGTGACGTGCGACGTCTGCGGCGAGAGCCACATCGCCTGTGATGATCATCCCGAGGAAGCGACCGTGGAGCGTCACCCCGATTAGCCGGAGGTTGGGCTCTTGGAGAAATCAGCTTCCGTACGATGCCCGCCCACTGAGCCGGTTTATGATCCACGCCACCAGGAAGAAGATGGTCAGTGTAAGCACGATCGCTGAGCCGGACGCCACGTCCCAGTAGTATGAGGCGTAGAATCCCACCACCGTCGCCACCACGGAGAATGCCACGGAAATCGCCATGATCCGGCCCATGCGACGAGAGAGTAGCGACGCCGCCGCGCCCGGGGTCACCAGCAACGCCAGGACCAACACGACTCCTACCGTCTGAATTGCAACCACGGTGGTAAGCGCCAACAGCATGAGCAGCCCATACCGCAAGAGATCGGGGGAGAGGCCGATTGCTACCGCATGCGCCGGATCAAATGAGGTCACCAGCAACTCCTTGAAACCCGCCGCAACACCCAGCAGGACGATCGCCACAACGATCACCATGGCGGTGAGATCTCCCCGGGCGACGCCCAGAATGTTACCGAAGAGGATGTGGCCCAGGTCCTGGTAGCTCACCATACGGCTCAACAGAAAGATCCCCAACGCAAAGAATCCGGCAAAGATGACACCGATGGCGGTGTCTTCCCGCAATTGCCCGCGCCGCGAGAACAGGCCGATACCCGCCACGGCAAGAATCGCCGCTCCCAGAGCACCCACAAAAAGACTAATCCCCAACGCATACGCCACAACGATCCCCGGAAGTATCGCGTGAGCCAAGGCATCGCCGACAAACGCCATACCGCGCCACACCACGAAGGCGCTCAACGTTGCGCATGCCAGCGCCGCCAGCAGCCCGGCAATGAGTCCCCGCACAACAAAGGCGAAGCTCAGCGGTTCCAACAACCACTCAATCATGGGAGGGCCCCGGAGCGCCGCGATAGTCATGGTGAAACTCAAACCCATAAGCTGCGGCAATCGTCTCTGGAGTCAGCACCTCCCGCACCGGTCCGTCGGCTATGACCCGGTGGTCCAGAAACACCGCCCGGCTAAAGTGCACGGTGAGCATGCCTAAATCGTGGGTACTGACGATCGCCGCTTTTCCCTCCGTGGTGAGGCGCTCAAGCGTATGGAATATGAGCTCCTGGGTAGAAATGTCTACGTGGTTGAGCGGCTCGTCCATCAGCATCAGGTCTGCATCATGGGCCAGCGTACGGGCCAGCATCACGCGCTGTTGCTGGCCGCCGGATAGTTCCCCCACCTGTCGATCCGCCAGATCGGCAATTTCCATCATTTCCATGGCTCGTTGCACGCGATCCCGGTCTTCACTGGTGGGGCGTTTAAACCACCCCAGGTGCACGTAACGACCCATCGTCACTACTTGCCGCACTGTGACGGGAAATCGCCAATCTACCGAACTCCGCTGCGGAACGATCGAGACGCGGTGAAGGCACTGGTGGGCGGGATTTCCGTAGACACCAATGGTGCCCCGCGTGTGCTGTTCCAAACCCAGTACCAACTTGAGTAATGTGGTCTTTCCCGCCCCGTTGGGTCCCACCAGCGCTACCCGTTCACCGGGCTTGACCGTGAGGTCCACGCGATCAAGAATATCCACCGCGGTGCCGGGATACCGAAACGACAGCCCCTGCACCGCAAGAGCCGGCGTATGGGGTATCGCCGGTATGTGGCATGTTCCACCGTACTGGAGTCGCCGCACTATCATCGTCGTTCAGTCTGCCAGGTTTTCCACGATTTGAGTAACATTGTACTCCATAAAGCTCACATACGTGTCACCAGGCTCACCGTCCGGAGCCAAGGACCCACTGAGCAAAACTCCAATTCTAATATCACGCCCAATTTCATCGGCAACCGCGGTTACTAAGTTTTCAAGCCCCCGGCCGGCGGTAGCTCCGACGAACAGCGCCGGAACCTCCTCGCGCCGAATCACCTCGACCAAGCGAGACACCGCCTGCGCGGAAGGTTCCGCCTGGTCGCTCGTAGAGGGAATCACCGTACCGATCACCTCAAATCCATAGCGATCCGCAAAGTGATCGAGCGACACGTGGTCCATCACCAGTTTTCGCCGATCCTCCGGAAGCGCGTCTACCCGACGGCTAATCTCCGCATCAAGGGCAGCAAGCCGCTCCTCGTACCGGTGGGCGGCGGCAGCAAACGCGTCGCGCTCGTCGGGAACGAGCTCGCCCATGACACGCTCAACGTTCTCAACCCACACCATCACATTACGGGGATTAAACCACACGTGGGGATCACC
>JBMCMH010000097.1:0-9681 GCA_048614515.1 Alkalispirochaeta sp.
TTGTTTCGGTCCAGCTGTCGGTACACGGCGAGAATAACCACCACGACCAGCAGCACGATGATATCGCTGATGGTAAAACCCATTGTTCCCTCTCCCAGTTACCAACTCACCGGTTAGTATAGTGCACATTCGCGAAAACTGTTAATCGTCTGGATGATTTTGAAATTCCGGAAGACGCCCGAGGATCCATCGCTGGAGCGTTGGAAAATCACGAAACGCCACATCCGCCCGCCCAGGTTTGCGGGGATCTCCGCCGAGATGCGCAGTCCGAAACCCCGCCGCCGCCGCGCCGAGGACGTCGTAATGGTAGCTGTTTCCCACGTACAGAATCTCTCGGGACCGCAGCCCCATCCGCGTTTCGAGCTCCTCAAACGGTTCTACGTTGGGCTTGAGGTATCCCACATCCTCCGTGGAGAACGCCACATCCCAGCTATCTTCGATACCCAGTAATCGAAGCTTACTCAGGACGGGAAAGTCGCTCATGGCCGCCAAGGTGAGGCCCCGGGCGCGGAGCTCCCCCAGTAGCTCAGTGACACCGGGATAGAGCGGCACGCGTCGCAACACCTCTTCCCACCGGTGATAGATCACCTCGTCAATTCGCTGGACCGCCTCCTCAGTCGAAATCCCCAACTGCTCGGCGGTGAGCGCGGCGGTTTCGTGACGAAGATCGGCGATTGGGTGACGGGTACGCACCGTTTTGCGAGCAGCCCCGAAGGCGCGAAACAAGCGCCAATGGCGGAGCACGATTCCCAGTGACGCTAGGTACATGCGACTGTTCGGATAAAGCGTACCGTCTATATCGAACGCGACTCCCCGGATGGTAAAATTCTCTTCCACACCGCCATCCTATCTGGTTTGGACGATTATTGTCACGGAGCCTTCCACGGTGCCCGTTTCTCCGGCGGGGGCGGGTTGGAATCGCCACTGTTCAACCGCGGCTTCAATCGCCCGGTCCAGGGCGGGCTCAGGAGTGGGAGGCTGTACCCGGGCCTCCACGACGGTTCCCGCCGCGTTAACCCGAAAACGAACACTCACCGGGTATTCCGGCGGAAACCCCGCCCCCAAGGAGACGGAAGAAAGATCCACCGCCGCTCCCGATTCTCGGACACGTGCGCCGGATTCGCCCTCTACTTCGATTCCCGACCCGTCGCCGGGGGTGTCGTCGGACTGAGCGGATTGTTGCGGCGCGGTATCGTCCGCGTCGACGACGTTGGAACTAGACGAGCGAATGCCCTCGATCAACTCCTCCAATCGCCGCGCCAGCGCGGTATCCTCCGCCGCCTGGGGGTCGTCGCCCGACTCCTCCGGAGTTGCACGGGACCTCCGCTCCTCCTGTCGCTGCTCCCACTCCTCAAGTTGGTCGCGGTATTGGGACTGCCAATCGTACAGCTCCGTGATCTCCTGCTCCACCGAGGCGGAATCGTCCTCCCGGTCCCGGGATTGGAAGTCGCTGCGGACGTCCGAGTATTCCCGCTCCCGGGGGGGCGGCGGCGGAGGTGGTGGTGACTCCACGAACGCCGGGCCACTGGGCTCAGGGTCGGGCTCCGGGTCGGGCTCCGGTTCCGGTTCAGGCTCGGGGGACGGCTCGGGGGCCTGCTCGGGCTCCGGCGCAGGTTCCGGCTCGGGTTCAGTATCAGCCGGAGCCTCAGCTTCAGCCTCAGGCTCCTGGTCTATCGATTCGGCATCGTCGGCGGCATCGTCTGCGGCATCGTCTGCGGCATCGTCTGCGGCATCGTCTGCGTCCGATCCTGATTCCGCCGGGGAGGGTGGCGGATCGTCCGAGTCGTCCGCGTCAGGCTCATCGGCGAGCGCGGACTCCGGTTCCGGATCGGGTTCCTCCGGGGGCGTCGGCTCCGGCGTGGGTTCCTCCTGAGGTGCCGGCTCCGGTGGCTCGTCCTCGGCTTCCGCCGGTAACGGATCGAGCGCTACGTACAGCGGAGGATCAAGGGACTCCTGCTGCGCCCCGCCGGAGAATGGAAGGAGTAAGAATACCACGCCATGGATGATGAGCGCCGCCGCCCCGGCGACGAGCATACGATCCCGTTCGCGGCGTAACGAGATCCGCCTCATGACTCCTCGTCGAGGGGCTCCCGCGTCACCAGGTTTGCCCCGCGAAACCCATTACGCCGGAGGACGTCGAGGACCTGGACCATCGTCCCATACGGGATCGTACGATCCGCCTCAACCGCGATCGATCGAGACTCGTAGTCCTCACGGTTATCTTCAAGCACGCCCGCCAGCTCACCAATCGTATATCGGTCCGACCCGATGTAGATCTCCTCTTCCGATACCACCGACAGCACGACACTGCTGGTAACCGCCTCTTGAGCACTGCCCGCATCGGGAAGATCCAGATTAAGTCCTGCGCGCGTGATCAACGTACTGGACAGCATGAAAAAAACCACCAACTGAAAGACCACATCGATCATCGGAATGAGGTCGACGTTGACCATCGGTTGAAGGCGCCGTTGAAATCTCATGATCAGTCCTTCTTCAGGTAGAGGACGAGTTCATTTACCCGGTTTTCCAGGCGAATAATGGAGTGGTTCACGCGGCTTACCAAGTAGTTGTAAAAGGCAATTGCCGGCACCGAGACGATAATTCCCGCTGCCGTGGTGAGCAACGCTTCGGAAATCCCTTGCGCCAGGACCGCCGGATCACCACCCCCGATCCCGGTCTCGCCCAGCACACCAAACGCCTGGATATTGCCCGTTACCGTCCCCAACAGGCCCAGGAGCGGCGTGATATGGGCGATCGTCCCGAGGCTCGAAAGAAATCGTTCCATGCGGGGTATTTCCATGTTGGCAGCATCGCTGATTGCCATCTTAATCACTTCTCGAGAATAGTGCCGGTGCTCGATGCCGACTCGCATAAGGTTGGTGATCGGGCTCGGCATCGACTCACATATCGCCAACGCCTCGTCAAAGTTGCCCTTTGCCAAGGTTGTCTCCAGGCGGCGCATAATCGTCTCTTCATCACCGCGGTTTTTCCGGAAGTACAGAAACCGCTCAATAATAATTGCCACCGCCACCACGGACAGCACGAGGATGACGACGAATATGATGCCGCCCCGTTGAATTAGATCTATCATAGGTATCGCTCACTTTCCTTCATTCGTTTAGAAACTAACGCGGACCGATGCGCCCAGCTCAAATCCCGGCGCCACGAGCGGATCGTCGTCCGTGGGCGGCATCGCCCGCGCGGTGCGGCCCGCTTCATCTGCAGGACCCAAAAGATCTCGCCCAAACGCTCTCAGCTCCACATCTTCCGCGAGACGGTACCGAATCTCCGCTGAAAGTAACGGTACCGTCACCGTAGGATCAAAGGGGATCGTTCCGGAGACGGACCCGGACACCGTCTCGCCCCGAATTTCCACCGAGGAGGACAGCTCATGTTCCGGAAGCCCCAAGTGCCGATCCTGCACCCGTGAGAGCCATCCTACCGTGAGAGATGTCTGCTCCCCCGCTGAGACGGTTGCCTCCATGCGGCCATCAAGTCGTTCAAATTCACCGGTAGTGACGGGAAAGCCCGCAACCGCCGGGTCGTCGTCATACGCGCCCACAAGAAACGCATCCAGCTCCCGTTCCCACGTCACTCCGGTGGTAAAATCCACCAGGGAGGGAACAACCTGAACGTCCAACGAACCTTCGGCAAAAAACGTCTCGCCGAGAGGAGGGCTCTGGGACGCTCCGCCTGCCCAGGACGTGGCAACGTAGTCGTTCCATACATCCGCAGGACTTCGCTCGGTCACGCGGTATCCCCCTTCCGCGCGCATGCCCCACCGTTCAGACCGCCGATATTCAAACCCCCCGTGGAGGGGGAAAAACGGCCCGTCGGAGAATCGATAGCGGGTCGCTCCCTGGGCAAAGAGCGTGAGCCCCTCCAAGGGGACTCCTTCCACTGCCAGTTCCAGTCCAACCATCGAGGAGGAGTCAATCTCGGAATCAACGGCGAAGCGCCCCTCGTAGTCTGCGCGGGCCTCCACATGAAACCGGGGCCATTCAAGTCGGCCCCGAACGACCGGGCGTACCATCCGGTATATCTCCCGGGGCGAATCCTCGCCGGAGGCGCTGGCCGCGAGAACACGTTGCTCATCGCGGGCGTCAATTCGCACGCCCGCCAGCGTCCGTGGGCTCCACTGGTAGCTCACGTCCGCTCGTCCCTCGAGGGTGCGGCCGTCGGCGGAGTAATAGGTAGGCAATCCCTGCAACCCGAATCGGCGGTCCGCGTACGAGCCTTCTACTTCGAGCTGTACAGAATCCTCCCGTCCGGCTCGCACCCACGTCTCCAGGGAGTTCTCCTGCTGGAAGAATCCCGTACCGGGCTCGTTGAAATTGAACCCGTCTGATCCGCGATGATCGTATCCCAGCCGAAACTGAAGGCTCTCCCCCAGCCGATAGACATTGATGTTTCCCAGGACAGAGTTGACACTACCGCCGCCGAGGGTGGCGTTGAAGTACACCTGTTCACCCCCGGGGTCCATCGGCAAGGCGGTGAGCGTCTCCCGGGGAAACTCAGGGGGAGCCAATTCCTCCTGCGGTAAGTCGATAACGGACACCTCCTGCTCGGAGGGCTCCACAAAATCGAGCGCCGGCAACTGAGGAAGCCCATCGACCACCGCCGCCACCGGAGCCACATCCACCACAATCCGTTCCGGGTCGACGTCTATCCCGGCAGCTCCATCATTGGACTGCGCAACTACGGGACCGAGAATTCCGGCAATAAGGAGAATACCCATGATTCGTTGCATATCAATCCGACTCCATGATGCGTTCGGCGCGATCGGCCCAAATGGATCCTTCATATCGCGCATTCAATTCTTGCAACGCCTCTCGGGCGGTGCGATCGTCCCCGGCATCCCGCGCCAACACCGCCAGCTCATACAGGCTCTGGGCGCGCAATTCATCAGGGGCTCCATCCGTGGCGGCGGCCTCCACGTAGCGGTCCACCGCGGCGTTGGTCTCTCCACGCCGTCGATAGTACTCCGCCAGCAGCAGCGACGCCTCCGCGGCACCGGCGCCGTCAAACTCGGTAGCCTCCAGGAGCTTGTCCACGATCCGCGACCGCTCGCGGGTGAGAGAGATTTGCTCCCGTATCGCGATGCGGCCCAACTCCAACACCAGGTCAAACCACCGTTCACTGCCGGGCTCCGGCCCGTCGCCGTCCCCCGGCTCCAACTCAACCCAGAGATCAGCCTCCCGCGCACTGAGGCCGTCCAGTTCCAGTCGAATGGTTCGGCGGAGTCGTTCCGCTTCTCCCGCCTCGGGACTGTCCGGATACGCCGCCACGAGGCGGTCGTAGAGTTCGAGGGCACGCCGGCGCTGATCCCGTTCGGTATAGATCTCTGCAGTGAGGAACAACACTTCCGGGGTGTAAGAACTGCGGGGAAACCGATCGATGAGGGGCTCCCACCACAGCAATGACCGTCCGGGCTCGTCGAGTTCGTAGGAGGTGAGTCCCGCCCAGTACAACGCGCGATCCAATTCGGGTCCGTCCGGAAATCGCGACTGGTACTCTCGAAATCGCTCGCGCGACCGGCGAAGGCTGTCCATGCCGTACAAGAGCTCTCCCGCCTCGAGAAGGGCCGTCTGCCCCGCCTCGGTCTCTGGAAACTGCTCGGCGAGGTCATCATATCGCGTCACCGCTTCCTCGGTTCGACCGGCGGACGCCAACGTGGCAGCGATTCGCTGTTCGTAGCCGACGCGGTCGGCGGTATCTTCGGCAGTATCGGCCAGTGTCTGGTATTGTGACAGGGCATCATCAAAATTGCCGTCCTCGATGTGGAGCGTAGCCAGGAGTTGGCGGGTACGAACCTCGTCACTTCGGGACAGATCCTCTCCCAAAATACGCAATAGCTGACTCCGAGCCTCCGATAGATCCCCCCGCCGATACAGCGTCCAGGCGTACAGATACCGCCCGTCCGCCTGGAGATCGGGGGGCAGATCATCCACTACCGCGGCAATTGTTTCGCGAGCACGATCAGGCTCGTCCAGCCGATATCTGCTCCAGGCCAAGTGGTACGAACGAACCGGTTCATACCCGGCATCATCAACAGACTCCAGCGCATTCACCGTAGTCCTGAAATCCTGACGGTGAAACGCCGCGATCCCCCGCATGTACTGCGCTTCTTGTTCACGTCCTTCAGGAACGCCCAACTCCTCGAGTCGCGATAGTTCCTGATCCACCGCGGCAAACTGACTCGCCGCTACCAGCGCCCGCACCAACTCGAGGCGGGCTCCGGCATCGTCCGGACGTTCTGCCAGGTACACCCGGTATGACCGAACCGACTCAGTAGGATTGCCCGCCTCCAGATGAAGCCTGCCCCGCAACCGCGTGAGCGGCGGAAAGTCCGCAATGAGCGGCTGGACTCGATTCGCGGTGAGCCGGTCCAGGACCTCTTCCCCGTTACCGGTGCGGTATCGGGCAAACGCCCATACATAGAGCGTGGCGCTGGTAGCCTCCACGACGTCGCCCGCTTCAAGCAACTCAGCGGCTGCTTCGTACTCCTCCGCGCGCACGTGGAGGCGAGCGGCCATCGCCCGGCGCTCGGTGGCGGCGATCTCATTAACACCGGAGTCGTCCAATGATTCCCGGAGGAGCGAGAGCGCTTCTCCCTGCCGGTTCTGCTCCTCTATGGAACGCGCCAAATACAGTACGGCAGTGCCGTCGATCGTCCGATCCTGTCTCACATCCCACAAACGAGAGAGGTACAGTTCCGCCAGCTCATACCGACCGCGTTGGAGCGCGTCGGACCCCAAGGAGAACCAGAAGTCGGCAAGTCGTTCCGGCTCAGGCGCGAGCCGCTGCTCCGCCTCGCGATAGAGGCGCTGCATCCGGTCGCGGTTCTCTTCGTCCCGAGCGATCGCATATAATTGTCGATACGCCCATTGCGCATTTCCGATCGAATACTCCGTGAGTTGCCGGTACAACTCTCGCGCACGATCCGTGTTCTCCAGTGCCCGAGCGGCATCCGCCGCGTAGCGAATTCGGACCTCTGCATATGGTTCATCCGCTTCATCTACGGGATGCGACTCATAGATATTGGCCACCTCTCTGTACTCACCGGCCTCGTAGACCAGTTCCATCAGCACGGCGGCGGCGTATCGCTGCTCCACGCCGGAGGTTGCTTCAATGGCTCGCTCCAAATCGGCGCGCGCGTCTCCCGGACGGCCTCCTTCAACGCGGCTCAGTCCTCGGTAGAGCCATGCCCGCCCTTCCGGTGAGGACGCGCTCTCAAGGTGCCGGGTAAGGGCCTGTTCGGTCAGCCCGTAGTCGTTCATTTGAAAAGCGGTGAGCCCGATCCAGAGCTGGATCGTAGGGGCAAGCCCTCCTGCTCGGGCCCGGACGGCCGTTCGCTGTAACCGCTGGAGGGCGCGGTCATACTCTTCCTGATAGAAATCACTCTGCGCAATGCGCAACTGCGCCTGGGTGCGGTAGGTTGAGCCGGGATAATCCTCCAGGAGGCGCTCAAACCGCTCGGCGGCGAGCTGGTAGTTCCCGGCGGCAAATCGTCGTTCGGCTTCGTCATAGAGTTCGCGATCGTCGGCGGTAGCGGAGATTACGGGAAATACCAAGGCGCACAATACGAGCCCAATCATTCGTCGGAGGATCATAAGGCGAGTCTATCTCACCCACGACTCAGATTCAACGCGCCGACTGCCGGCTCCGCTCCGGAGTCTCAAAGGGGATCGTTCCGTCAATGCGAACCAGGTGAATAAACTCCTCTGCCGAGCGTTCGATCAATTGTTCCAAGCCGGTCTCCACGGTTCGTTCCATTACTACCGAATGAAAGCGGCCATCATCGGTGAAGTACGGGAGCAGCACCACCACATGGCTATGCTGTCGATGGGTCCCGTCTCCATCGGACGGACCGTTCACGCTACCCAGGTAGATCATTCCGGGCTCCTTCACCGCCAGCCAGTAGAGGATTCCCCGCAGATCCTCCACGGGAAACCCAACATCCTCCCGATAGCGCGCCGTAGGTACCGATCGAACATCTCTCGCTTCCGGGTCGATATCCGCGGCGCGCGTGCGACGATCGGCGGCGTACAACTCGCGGGCCAGGTTTCGCGTCCAGTCCAATCCAAAGTAGGGGTCTCTCGTCTCTTCCACCCGCCGACTCCACCGGGTACCCCTATGATCGAGATGCTTTTCCTTCAACCGTTCGATCGGAATGAGGTCTCCCGTCTGAGATTGATACAACCCGTCTACGATCCACTTGGCAAACCCTGAACAGTTGAAGCCGGGAGGCCCGTCTAGAGCCGTCAACGATTCGATCGACACTATCGAGCCGTCGGTCCCCATGGCGCCGTCGTCGGCGTCGGCCAAGCGAGGGAGCTCCCGGCGAACACGGCTCACGATTTCGGCAACCGCGGCGTATTCTGGGCGGTCAACGTGCGGTCGAGCCACCTCCCAGTCGACGATTCCCGCGGTAAGTCGCTGAATTTCAGAAATGGGCGCGCGCACGGCCCGCTCGAGCGAGATTGGAACGGTTACGTCGCGGTAGAACTCGCTCCCCGCCAGGTACAGATCCATCTCAAGCGTCCGGCGGTTTGGGCGTGGTCGAAGCCGAAAAAACGTACCCTCATCGTGCTGAAGAAATACCTTCATTTGGTCAATCGCTCCATCGAAACGGCGCTGCCGAACGACCACCGTTCCGGGGCCGGCCAGTTCCGCCGGGGGACTGCTATGCCGCAGGAAAATGTGGTAGCGGTTTCCCAATTGGTGATCGATACGCACTTCAACCGCGGGAGCCCCACCCCCTGAGATAACCTGGGAGCTCACGAGACGGTCGGGCCGCGCAAGATCAACGATCTCATCGAACCATTGCTGCCGCGCAGGGGCGGTGTCGATGAAATCGTGTGACTCCGCCGGCACGGCGGGGACTGCCGCGGCGAATAAGAGCGCCCAGAACACGAATGCCGTGACCCGTCTCATCCCTCTAACTCCAGATGCGGCCAGACTCGGGATACTTCCTCGCGCCAGCCCGCTCCGTACCACGGCACCGGTCCCTCCGGTGGAGGAAGCGTAATCCGGGGAGGCGCGAGTTCCAACAAATCTCGCTGCCACAGATCAAACCGCCACCCACCCTGCCAGCGACCGTGTTCATCGGCGGCGGTCCTCAGGGCGGGCGTATCGCCCCCCGGTGAGGCCGGGCCCGCCGAGTCCCATCCCGCCGAGTCTAGGGCCTGCGTCTCCAGGGCGAGTGTGTCCGGCCGAGCGCGTCCCATTCGCCATCGTCCTACTGCCAGTGTATCCACCAGACCCGGTCTCCCCGAAGGAAGATACCACACGGTGGCATCCGGTAGGCGTACGCCCCTACGCCGCGGCTGTACCGCAATCGCCACACCTTGAGCGTGGGCGGCGGCGGCGGCGCTCCATTCCGCCGAAACCGTTGCCGGCAGAGACGGATCCTCCGGAGCCCAGATATACGCGGTGGTAATCCCACGGGCGTCCAACCACCGCTCCAGCGCGACATCGGTGGCCACGGCGATCAAAAGGCTCATGCGTGGGGACCACCAGCGCGTCGTTCCGGAGGCAACGGGAGATATTGGAAGGAGCCGGTACCGGTCATCAGACGACCCCACCCCGTCGCGGTGGGCGTGGCCGGCGGGGTTGTCGCGGTGGCCGTGGCCGGCGGGGTTGTCGCGGTGGCCGTGGCCGGCGGGGTTGTCGCGGTGG
>JBMCMH010000098.1:0-9617 GCA_048614515.1 Alkalispirochaeta sp.
CCGCGCCGGCGGCGGTCAGCTCCAGCGAATTACGCCTTTGATGTATCCGTTCTCCTTCGACAATCCATCCCGATAGATGTCACGGGCCTCCTCGGGGGAGCCCACGTGAGTCACGAGGGGCGCTAAATCAACGCGCCCGGACGAAATCAAAGGAACGCTCCGCGTGAAGCAATCGGTGAAGTTTGGGGCCGCTGCCGGTGATGTATTCAACACGGTAATGCCGTTCACGTGCCAGTAGCCAAAATCAAAGGTGATATCGTGGTGATGCCATGAGAAGATCGCCAGCGTCCCTCCACTTCTTACCAAATCGTTGGAAAGCCTGAACGCCGGCTCCACCGCGGCAGTTTCAAACACCACGTCATAGGAGCCGTGCAGGTCACTGAGGTCGGGCTTCTCATTGAGGTCATACACCTCTAGGAGTCCCGCTGGTCCTACCGAGCGAGCATAGGTTAGAGATTCCGCTCGCAGGTCAAAGACGCTTACCACCGAGGCGGACGACATCGCCAGGAGCTGTAGAAGAATACTTCCCATAAAGCCACTGCCCACCAGCGCTACCCGATACCCCGGCTTAATCACCGCGAGATCCACGGCGTTTACGCAACACGCCACCGGTTCAATCATCCAGTGCTCGGCTGGTCTTCCGTCGTGCGGGAGGGCCACGAGGTCCTGCTCCTGCTGGATCGCGTATTCCGCCATATGGCCGGTGCCGATCGCTCCAATATCGCGGCTCTCCCGCAACGCTACCCGATCTCCTGGCTTAAACCGAGTCACTCCAGCTCCCGTTCGCTCCACAGTCCCCACGCCCTCGTGGCCGAAGTAAAATGGGAAATCCTTAAAACTCCGAAAGCCGCCGCTATAGATAAACAGATCCCAGGTGCATACACCGCACGCCTCAATCTTCACCAACAATTCGTGCGGTCCCGGCTCCGGAATCTCTATATTCCGGAGTTCAATCTGTTCCGGCGCCACGTACCATAGACTCTTCACGTTCATATGTGCCTCGTTTTCACCATATTTACTGCTCGCGCAGCCGATCAACATAGACCGCCAGGATAATAATCACACCCCGCACCAGCTCCTGAAAGTACGGCGAGATTCCCAGCAAGTTCATCCCGTTATTGATAACCGCAATAAGCAGCGCGCCGATGAGCGAGCCCCACACCGTTCCGCGTCCCCCGCTGAGGCTGGTTCCGCCGATGACCACCGCGGCGATCACGGTGAGCTCATAGGTGAGTCCCGCCGTGGGTCCCGCTGAGTTTAGCCGGGAGGTCAGAATCAGCGCGCTGATAGCGGCAGTCGCCCCGGATATCACGTAGACCATCGTCTTGAAAAAGTCGCTGTTGATACCGGAGAGCTTAACCGTTTCTTCGTTCCCTCCGATCGCGTAGGCGTACCGTCCAAGGCGCGTCTGGGTGAGTACCGCCCATCCCGTGAGAACCACCAGAAACAGGATGATGACCGGAAACGGTATACCCAGGATGACGCCGCCACCGATGAAACGGTACGCCTCGGAAAAACCGCTAATCGGATAGCCGTTACTGTAAATCAGCGTGGCCCCCCGAGCGATGCTCATCATTCCCAGAGTCACCACAAACGGCGTAATACCGCCTTTGGTCACGAGAACTCCGTTGACCAGTCCGGCGGCGATTCCAACTCCCAAGGCCACGAGAATTCCTACGAACATGCCGCTGCCGTTCTGCATCGTACCGGCGGCGATCATACCGGAGACCGCCATCACCGAACCCACGGACAAATCTATTCCACCACTGAGTATCACAAAGGTCACACCCACCGCCATCACGCCGATAATGGACGATTGCCGCACCACGTTCAGCAGATTCGAGGGCGTCAAGAAGTGGGGCGTCAAAGCCCACATGATCACACATACCAACACAAAGGCGATGATCATGCCGTAGTTCTTCAGGATGTGGGTTAGCTTTTCTTTCATTGTCGTCGCTCCTTCACTCATGAGGCGTCCTCCACGATGCCGAAGGCGGCGCGCATCACCTGCTCTTCAGTGGTTTCTTCCCGGATAAACTCTCCGGTGATCTTTCCTCCCCGGACCGCAATAATCCGATCGGGGATATTCATAATTTCCGGCAACTCCGAGGAGATCATGATAATGGCAGCCCCATCTTTGGCCAGTTTTTGCATCAACTTGTAGATCTCAACCTTGGCACCGACGTCGATCCCACGGGTTGGTTCATCAAAAATGTAGACGTTGGCTTGCCGTACAAACCACTTCGAAAGCACTACTTTCTGCTGGTTTCCGCCGGAGAGATTCTTTACCGTCTGCCGTAACGAGGGGGTCCGCACGCCGATGAGGTTGACGATCTCGCGGACCACCGGACGCAGTTTGGAAAAGGTGATACGCCCCATCTTGCTGAACGAGTTCAATACCGGTAACGCCACGTTGTCAAAGACCGACTGCCCCAAGACCAGCCCCTGCTCCTTCCGCTCTTCCGGGATGAGTGCGATGCCGTTTTTAACGGCGTCCCACGTGTGCTCGATCGCGACTTCCCGACCATCCAGGAATATCTTCCCGCTGTCCTTAGTGCGATATCCAAAGATCAACTGCGCGATTTCCGTCCGGCCCGCTCCAACAAGACCGGAAAATCCGACAATTTCGCCGCGTCTCACATTGAACGACACGTCGTCGCAAATTCCCTCTTTGGTAAGATGCTCCACCCGAAGCGCTTCTTCACCAAACTCGATGGACTCTTTCGGATACTGCTCCTCCAGCTCTCGTCCCACCATGTCTTCGATGAGACCGTCGATGGTAACCTCTTCCAACGGCTTGGATGAAATGCGTTGTCCGTCCCGCAGTACGGTTACCCGGTTTGCCACCCGCCAGATCTCCTCCAACCGGTGAGAGATGTACACCAACGAAACCCCATCGCCCCGCAATCGGTTAATCAGTTCGAACAATCGGTCCACTTCGTGGCCGGTGAGCGCCGCGGTGGGCTCATCCATTACCAGAATTTTGGCATTCAACGAAAGCGCTTTGACGATCTCCACAACTTGCTGATACGCCGGTCCAATGGACGCGACGCGTGTAAACGGTTTGAGAGGAACGTCAAAGGGCTCAATCAACTCATTGAAATCGGTCCCCATCTTCTTCCAGTCAATGGCACCGGAACGCAACAACGGTTCCCGCCCAAGAAACACGTTCTCCGCCAAGCTCAGGTGGGGTACGAGGTTCAGCTCCTGATATATTACGCCTATACCGGCATCGATCATTGACCGCGGGCCGGTGGGTTCCACCGTTTTCCCCTCCAGTCTCAGAACACCCGAGTCGGCGCGATGCACCCCGGCAAGAATTTTCATGAGCGTTGACTTTCCGGCACCGTTCTCACCAACCAGCGCATGAACATCACCACGCTCCAGTTCAAAATCTACGGCATCCAACGCTCGCACTCCGGGGAAGCTTTTGCTGATCCCTTCCATGCTTAATAACGGCACGTCCACACCTCCTCGTGTGTTCGAAAATAGAGGGCCGATCGTGCAGCACAACCGGCCCTCTATAGATTAGTTCCGTTTACACGAGCCGATCATTACTGCTCGGTAACGGGCTCAGGGTCAATGAAAACTTCCTTGTTCTCCGGCTCGGTTCCGTTCTTGATGTAATCCACGAGGTACTCCAGCGCCTGACCCGCCTGATCACCGGGAAACTGGTCCACGGTGGCGTCCAACAGGCCGTCTTCGATGTACGAGAACGCGTCCGGGGTGGCATCAAATCCCACCGTTACGATATCCTCAACCTCAATGCCGCTCCCGCGCATCGCTTCGATGGCGCCGATAATCATCTCGTCGTTGGCGCCAAAAACCGCATCAAACTCCGGATTGGACTGGATGATGTTCTCCATCACCGTCTGTCCCTCGGCGCGGTTGAAGTCGGCCGGCTGACTGGCGATGATCTCCACGTCGGACTCGTCCATAACCTCGTTAAAGCCGGTGGAGCGGTCGATCGCCGCGGAAGCACCGGGAGTACCTTCTAGTTCGATCACCCGACCGGAGCCACCGAGTTCCTCGATAATGTAACGAGCAGCCGCGCGGCCCCCTTCCACATTATCAGCACCGACGTGCACGAGGATGTTGTCCGTGTTCGCTTTGCGGTCTACCGACGCCACGGGAATGCCTGCTTCCATGGCCCGCTCCATAACGGGAACCTGCGAGTCTACCGTGATGGGAGATATCAAGATCGCGTCCACCCCACGGGAGATGAATCCTTCAATGTCCGCGGTCTGCTTCGCCGAGTCGTTCTGGCCGTCGGCAAATACGATACGGGCGCCCAACTCCGCCGCGGCTTCTTCAGCCTGGTCGCGCATCGTTACAAAGAACGGAAACTGCAACCCTGGAACCGACATGCCGATAACGATCTCGCCGTCGTCGGCGGTTTCTCCGCGTCCGGCGGCGAATGCGCCGAGCGGCACTAATACTGACACTACAATTGTGAGCAGAAGAATTTTCTTCATAGCAAACTCCTTTTACCGTGTGTGATGTGAAACGTCGCGTTTCACCTAACCTGACCGCAATTCACCGGTGTCTACCGTTACGGTTTACTCCTGTCGATCTCGCCGACATCACCTCCTTGCTCAATTGTCTCCGGACGACGAATCACGCCGTCGGACCAAAGTGTTTCAACATAACTAAGTTCTCATAGTCGCTGGTATTGGTGATCGTAATACCGTTTCGCGCCGCATCGGCGGCAACAAACACTTCATCCTCGGTCATCTCACCAAACCGGATCATCGCCGGGGATGATATGGAGAGAGCTCCCATCGTACCCCGTCCCTGAATAACGATCGCTCCATAGGCTCCGTCATCACTGATGACCACGGTGCGGCCGGGCAAAACGGTGAGTTCCTTGGCGCTGAAGTATTCGCTCTTATAGGTTACCCACATCTCCTCGTAGCCCGCTTCCCGCATCTCACCGATGTCCCGCACCGGCTTTGGTGGCGAAAAACGGTTCTCATACATGTTCGGATCCACGTTGAGATCCCAGTCAATGAGACTCATAATGAAGTCGAGGTCCTGGTGCTTGTCCTCCGGGACGTTCTTCACCAGAAGCTCCCACGGCGTGTAAGCGTCCCATACGATCGACTGGAACATTGCAAACACATCAGAGGCCCGTTGCGGCTCGTACGTGAGAAATGACCCGGGAGCGTGCAGCAGTCCCGGAGGGACATCCCAGCCGGTCCCCGGCTGGAGCTTGTACGCTCGGGACAACTCTAGGATTCCGTTATCCCCTTTGTGCCAGTCTTCCAACGTTTTACGAACCTGCGCCGGCGTGACACCGGGATTTAGCCCGAAGAACGTGTAGGGAAAGTAGCCTCGTTTGTTGTTGAGCTGCTTGGGAAAGTAATACGCTTCCGGCTTGCCGCGCATTCCCACCAGCGCCGCCTTTTCGTCGGAGTGGTGGAGATGGTGCGGCAACGGTTCGAGATTATCAAAGAACTTGCTGTACATCGTCCAGCCGCCGTGAACGCGCATCACATCGGAACCGAGAATCTCGTCACCGATCTCTTCGATGGCATCCTTGAGCAATACCTTCTCTTCGGGTCCGGCGCCGGTCACAATATAGCTCAAACCCTCATCATCACGCGTCTCAGGACCGTTGTCCGCTTTGGTGGTGGAGGCAAACCAACGCTCATCGATGCCGCCGCGGTGCGCGCCAAAGGCGTAGTAATCATCGGGATGGAGTTTGAGCCGCTTCCCAGGAATACAGAACGATCGTGGAACCCAAGTGGGAGCAAGTCGCACTACCCCCTCACCGCGTTTTAGAGCTTCTCGAACCTGTCCGCCTTTTTCTGCCATCACGTATTCCCCTTCGTCTCATTTCGTCCGAAACTGTTTGTGAAAACGATACCATCACCTGTGAGTGCTGTCAATTTTTTTGTGCTCGCGTCATGCGTTGTCGTCTATATGCTCCATGATGTGCCGAATCCACGTTGCGGCGGAACGGATCCGATCGATGTCTTCTTCACCATTTCGGCTCCACATCTCCAAGAGAAACGGTCCCGCATATCCACCCCGCTTCAGCACCCCCAACATACGAGAAAAATCCACGCAACCACTTCCAAACGGCACGTCACGAAACTGGCCGGGTGAGGTTGGGGTAACTGGATACGTGTCTTTGAGATGCACCGCCGACACGATGCCCTCCCGGAGCCCCAACTCCAACTCCTCGGCGGCGTTATCGTTCCAGGCTGACAGGTTTCCCACGTCGGGATACACGGTGAGCCAGGGAGACGGAATCCGCCGAAGCAGATACAGCGCCCGCGAGATCGAACTCATAAACTTCGTATCCATGATTTCTACCGAGAGCGTTACCCCTCGGCCGGCGGCGTACTCCACGGACCGCGCCATATTCTCCACAAACCGTTCCCGCGTCTCCGGGGTGCTCGTCTCATTGTAATACACATCGTATCCGGCCACCTGGACGATTCGGATACCCACATCGCTGGAGAGATCGACCGCTCGGCGCATGATCTCCACTCCTGCGCGAACCGTCTCCGGGTCACCGCTTCCCAACGGAAACCGCCGATGGGCACTCAGGCACATGGACGGTACTCGGAGTCCGCTGTCCCGAACCACCGAGGCGAACGAGCTCCGCTCGGCCCGGTCCCACTGTAGCCGGCGTAGTCGCTGGTCGGATTCATCGATCGAAATCTCCACGAAATCGAATCCCAGCTGGGCCGCGCGGTCCAGAATCTCGGGCCAGTCTCCCGCCGGCAACGCCTTCTCATACAACCCGAAGGGCAGATCCACGAGCTTAGCCATG
This sequence comes from Alkalispirochaeta sp., assembly GCA_048614515.1. GTDB lineage: Bacteria > Spirochaetota > Spirochaetia > DSM-27196 > Alkalispirochaetaceae > Alkalispirochaeta. The sequence goes on from JBMCMH010000098.1 coordinate 6,785, forward strand.
GCGCGTCCACACCGGCTGCAATGCATCTACCAGCTCTTCAAACCGCCGCTGTTTCTCCTGGAGCGCCGCCACTCGAGCGGCATTAGGGCGGTATGTCTCGCGAACCCCCGTCATGCCGGTTATTGCAGCGTGATAGGTCTCATAGAGGCCGGTACCCACCGCAGCACAGATCGCCGCTCCCAGCGCCCCCAATTCCTCCGCCCGAGAGACGGTCACCGGGATACCCAGCGTATCGGCAAACATCTGCATCCACACCGCGGAGCGGGTGGCTCCACCGGCGAAACGAATCTCCTCCGGAGCGTCACTCACCGCGAGGAGGCGCTTCATGTGGCGCACATGTTGAAACACCACTCCTTCGTAGATGGCGCGAATAATCTCCTCGCGGGTGGTACCGGCACGAAGTCCGACAAAGGTGCCGGACGCCTCCGCACTGAGGTCGCTCCCAAAGAGATAGGGATAGAACGATACCGCCGTCTCCGGGGTCGCCGCCACCACCTCATTACAGTATTCAAAGCGACGCTCTTCCGGCATCTCCGGCAACAGGGTGGCAGTAAACCACTCGAGATTACCGGCGGACGTGGGACTCGCCTCGTGAATCAAATACATTCCCGGCACACTGTGGGCCTGGATCACATAGCGGTCGGCATGGCGGGCGGCGCGGGTATAGTCCGACGTCACGAAGGCACTAATGCTCCAGGTGCCCACCACACCGGTGAGCTCATTGGGGTGCTCCACCCCGGTGGCCAAGGCACAGGCGTTTACATCAAAGAGGCCCCCTACAACGGGGGTACCCTCCTTCAAACCGGTGGCGAGCGCCGCCTCCCGAGTAACGTACCCCGCAATCTCGTGGGAACTCACCACCGGCGGAATAGACTCGGCTATTTCCGGAATTCCCAGACGATCAAGGATCACCTGGTCCACGGCACCGGCGGTATTATCCCAGAATCCGGTACCGGAAATGTCGGTGAGCTCGACGGCGATCGCATCGGTGAGAAAAAAACGAAGCAAGTCCTTTGCCAATTGAATCGAACCGATCGCATCGTATTGCTCGCGTCGATTGCGCTTGAGCCATGCGAGAATTGCCGCAGTATGCCCTGGCCACAGCGGCTGAAACGTTTTGGCGTAGAACGTCTCATCATAGTCCGGTTCGGCCATCATCTCGGCCCCAATATGCGCACTGCGCGTATCGGTGGAGACGATGCCGACGCCGGCGGTACGATCCCGGCGCAGCGTGTAGACCCCTTTCCCATGGCCCGTGGGGGCCGCAGCGGCGATCGCCGCAGGATCCACCGCGGAGTTCCGGACGGTTTCGCCGATCGCCTCATAGGCAAGCCGCCGAATTTCCGGAATATCCCGCTCCGCTTGCCCCGGTTCATCAGTGATCAGCGGGGTTCGACGGCCGGCACTGGCGACTTCACGCCCCGCCTCGTCGAAGAGAGACGCTTTAACCACTGTGCCCCCCAGGTCTACGCCGAGAACGTACTTCATGGTGATATCACTCCTTACAGTCCGTTACTCATATCCGGCTTGGCGTTGTCCGGTCCAAAATGCTTCAGCATCACCAGCGGCTCGTTGAGGCTGTGGTTCTCTACCTTTACCCCGGCAGTAGCGGCGGGATAGGTGACAAAGAACTCATCCGAGCTCATCTGTCCGAATCGAAGCATCGTAGCCGACTCGGCCGCAACACCGTTGATTGCGCCATGACCCTGCACCACGATCGCACCGTAGGCACCGGCATCTTTGACGGTGACCGTCGTCTGCGGCGGCACGGTGAGCTCCGTGGCCGAGAAGTACTCGTTTCCGTAGACGATCCACTTTTCGGTGAAGTTGGGGCCTTTCTGCTCGTCAACGATCGGCGGGCGATAGTAATGACGCCGATAGTCGGGATCGATATTCTTCTCCCAATCCAACAGGCTCATGATGTAATCCATGTCCCGCTGCTTGTTTGGGGGGCAGCTCTCCGCCAGCATATCCCAGGGGTAAATCTCACCGGCCACGATGTTCTCGTGAACAGAGTTCACGTCGGCGTTCCACTGTGGTTCATAGGTTAGGTAGCTACCGGGGGCGTGGGCCACACCGGGAGGAGTATACCAACCGGTTCCCAACTGCAGCCGATACGCCCGGGACAGCTCAGTTATGCGGTTGTCGCCCTGTTCAAACATCTCGAGGCGCTCGCGAACCTCATCCTTGGTGACACTCATGTCATAGCCAAAGTAGGTGTGAGGAAACGTTCCGGGGTGGTTGTTGAGCTGCGGCGGAAAGTAGTAGGCCTCCGGTTTTCCCAGCAACCCGATCGTTTCCGCATCAGCAAACGAGAGGTGCAGGTGGTGAAACAGCGCATCGTTGTAGTCGAAGAACTTGGAATACATGGGCCATCCGCCGTGTTCCTTCATCAGTGGTTCTCCCACAACGTCCGCTTTCCCTTCCTCCACCACATCGCGAAACAGCACGCGATCTTGAGCGGTATCATCAAGCGCCACGTGGCTGAGTCCTTCATCCGCCGGGGCCAGGGGGCCGTTGTTGGCGGGAATCGTGGCGGTGAACCAGCGCTCTTTCATCGCACCCCGCGGCATGCCCAGGGCGAAGTAGTCGTCGGGGTGGAGTCTCAACCGTCTCCCGGCGGAACCGTTGCGGCGAGGAACAAACGTGGGAACCATGCGCAGAACGCCGGAACCATTATTCAGTGCTTTGTCAATTTTCGGATTCATATCCGGGGCCTCCTTAATGAGCCATAATTAGGGTTTTTACGTGAGGTTACGAAAACTCTCACGAATAACAATACTCGACGGTATCTGCACCAGTGTTTCCGGTGGCTGATACGTCGGATCTTCCA
>JBMCMH010000099.1:0-9544 GCA_048614515.1 Alkalispirochaeta sp.
AGGATACGCGAGCACGGATTGCCCGGGCCGCTTGTACGTCCGCGGGGCGGTCTACATCGAAATCGAGGATAAGCACGTCGGCGGAGTCACCGTGGGGAGCGCCGTCCGTCAGCACGCCGGTCTCGTCCACGGTGATGTCGGGGTGGAGCCCCAATCCACGACTGAGCAGTGAGGCGAAGAGCGACGATACGGATCTGACGGCCACGTGGAGAGGACGCTGCACGTTTCCTAGTGTCGGCACGCTCGGGCCGCGGCTTGCGCGGCCCGAGAACTCCGTCAGATCACCGTGCCATCGGGGATCACGGCATTTTTCGGCACGACAATCACCCCATCCCGGACGAAATAGCGCTCATAGTCGCCCTCCGGGGGAATGCCGTCCCACCCAATAGAACAGTTGTTCCCGATGCGTGCGTTCTTGTCGATAATTGCACCGCGGATCTTGCAGTTCTTACCGATACCAATAGTGGGCACGGACCGTCCCTCTTCAGTGCGAAGGGGCCCCGGTTCTTCATAGTAGTCGGCCCCCATACACACTACCCCGTCCAATTGGCTGCCCTCATCGATAATGGTGCGAATACCAATGATCGAACGGGTAATGGTACTACCGGTGATGATGCACCCATCAGCGGCAATAGACTGCGAAAGGGTAGCGGAATTGAATTTGCCCGGCGGTAGATCCCGGCGGTGCGTGTAAATCGGCATATTCTCATCAAAGAGATTGAATTCCGGGTAGATCTCGGCCAGACCCAAACTCGTGTGGTAGAAGCTATCAATCGTACCAATGTCTTCCCAGAATCCGTCGAACATATACGCGTTGACGTGCATGTTCTTGATCATCATGGGGATAATTTCTTTTCCGAAGTCGGTGTACTCATTGTCCAGGGCGCGCTCCAGGGCTTCCGCGGTGAATACGTAGATACCCATGGAGGCCAGATAATCCTTGCCGGGTTTGTAGTTTGGTAGTTCATCCCGGGCGGCCTCAGGGATCTTCATCTCCGAGATATCCTGATCCATCTGCGGTTTCTCGGTGAACTCATTAATACGCAAGGATTCGTCCACTGTAAGAATCCCAAAACCCACCGCATCCTCTCGGGTGACCGGCAGGACCGCCACGCTGGCGTCGGCGCCGCTCTCGACGTGCCGTCGGTAAAAGTCTTTCAGATCCATGCGATACAGTTGATCGCCGGACAGAATCATGTAGTACTTCGGTTTTTGGGTACGAAAGTGGACCAGATTCTTCCGAACTGCGTCGGCGGTACCCTCGTACCAGCCGGAGTGGGTAAAGGTCTGCTCAGCGGCGAGAATTTCTACAAATCCATTGGTAAAACTATCAAAGATGTACGTGTTTCCTATGTGTAAGTGGAGGGACGCGGAGTTGAACTGCGTAAGCACATAGATCTTCTTGAAGTCGGCGGCGATGCTGTTGGACAGGGGAATGTCCACCAAACGATATTTGCCTCCAAAGGGAACCGCCGGCTTAGACCGCTCCGCCGTAAGAGGATAGAGTCGAGCTCCTTTTCCGCCACCCATTACTACTGTCAATACATCTTTATCCATGATAATTCGAGTGTACGTCTGCAACATGCGTGGGTCAAGAAAGTTCGGGGCGTACTCGGGGAGCGCTGTCGAAAGGATCGCGCCTGTGGTAATCTGACCCGTCATGGTGAGGGAGCTAATCGATGAGCTGCGCGACGATCGCGTGTTTTTGGAGAACGTCCGTCATTGGCAGACGATTCCCGCTACGGAGGGAACGTACGCCGATATCCCGGCAGCGGTGGATCCGCGCATCGTATCGGCGTTGAGCCGACGCGGAATTGATCGACTGTACCAGCACCAGAGCGAGGCGATTTCCCACGCCTTTAACGGCAAGAACGTGGTGGTGGTGACACCAACCGCCTCCGGGAAGACTCTGAGCTATAACCTTCCGGTGCTGGACGCAATTCTCAAGGATCCCGATACCCGGGCGTTGTACCTCTTTCCCACCAAAGCCCTCAGTCAAGACCAGCAGGCTGAGCTCAACATGACGATGGAAGACGGGGGACTCGAGATCTCCGTGATGACGTTTGACGGGGATACGCCGCCGGCAGTGCGGGGTGCGGCGCGCACGCGTGGTCAGATTATCATTTCCAACCCCGACATGCTGCACGCCGGAATCTTGCCCAACCACGCGAAGTGGGTGCAGTTCTTCCAGAATCTGCGCTATGTGGTAATCGATGAGGTCCATACCTACCGGGGAGTGTTTGGTTCTCAGGTATGCAACGTCATTCGCCGCCTGAAACGGGTGGCAGAGTTCTATGGATCTCATCCGCAGTTCATTATGTGTTCGGCCACCATTGGTAATCCCCAGGAGTTGGCGGAAGCGATGGTGGAAGAGCCGGTGGAACTGGTTGATCGCAACGGTGCTCCCACGGGGGAGAAGCACATCATTTTGTATAACCCGCCGCTAGTGGATCGCGTTCAGGGTATCCGGCAGGGAATCGTACACGCCGCGCGAAGTTTAGCGCTGCGGTTTCTGCGGGCGGGAGTCAAGACGATCGTCTTCGCCCGCTCTCGCCAGCGAACGGAACTCATCGCCGGGTATATCCGTAAGAGCCTGGAGAACGTCTTCACCCAAGACGAGCGCATCCGGGTGGAGGCGTATCGCGGCGGATACCTGCCGTCTGAGCGGCGATCGATTGAGCGGGGACTTCGAGACGGTACAATTCACGGCGTGGTCAGCACCAATGCGTTGGAACTGGGGATCGATATCGGTGGGCTCGATGCGGCGATCCTGGGAGGATTCCCCGGTACCGTGGCCGGCAGTCTGCAACAGGCCGGACGCGCCGGTCGACGGCGCACCGTGTCTTTGGCGGTGCTGGTGGCCAACGCCTCTCCGCTCGACCAATTTGTGGTGGATCATCCGGAATACTTCCTCGATCGCAATCCGGAGAGCGCCTATATCAACCCCAACAATCCCTTTGTGCTTTTTGATCAACTCAAGTGTGCTGTCTTTGAGCTGCCCATGACCACTGATGAGCAGTTCGCACCGGAGGCGGCGGAGATGCTCATGGTTCTCGAGGAGAACGGCGTGATCCGTCGCAGTGGCGCCGCGTACCATTGGGCCGATCAGTCCTACCCAGCCGAGGGCGTCAGCCTGCGGAGCGCCACCACCGACAACGTGGTTATCGTAGACCGTACGGACGGCGCGGACGTGGTGATTGGGGAGATGGACCGGCCCTCCGCCAAGGAGCTGCTGTTCAACAACGCGATATACATTCACCGGGGCGAGCAGTTTGTGGTCACCCATCTGGACATTGATAACCGGCGCTGCTACGTAGAGCGCACCGACGTCAACTATTTCACCGATGCGTTGGTGAAGCTGGACGTGAAAGTGCTCACCGAAGATGAGACGATCCCCGTCTATGGAACTGGGCTCATTATCGGTGATGTCCTGGTACGAAGTCTGGTGGCCAAGTTCAAGAAGATTCGCTTTCACAGTCACGAGAACGTGGGCTATGGCGAGATCGACCTTCCGGAGGAGCAGATGCATACGCGAGCGGCAATGGTCGTCTTGAGTCCGGGACTACCGGCCCGAGATGCGTTTGACGCGCTCCCGCCGGCGGCGCGACCGGTGGCGCTCATGCGGCTGGCGCGGTTGTTGCGTGATGTGGCCCCGGTCTATCTCATGTCGGTTGTTCAGGACCTGGGCGTACACGTCACGGTACGCGATCCGCATTACGCTGAGCCGGCGCTCTATCTTTATGACCGCTACCCCGGTGGAAGTGGCTTGTCGGATGCGCTGCCCCATCTCTTCGACCGCGTGCTCGCGGCGGCGTACGAGCGGGTGTCGGAGTGCGGGTGTGAATCCGGGTGTCCCTCATGCGTGGGGCCCGTGGACGGAAACGACGGCTGGAGCGGAAATCCCAAACAGGCAGTGTTGGCGATGCTCTCCGCATGGATCGGAATCGGTGGCTGACCTGTACTCCCGTCTTCAGGAGCTCAAAAAGCACCAGCGATCACGTCCCACCCGGGCAGGGGCGGGGGTGCCGGGACGTAACGGCGGCAGGCCGCAGGACGCCGACGTCGGTTCCGGTTCTGCCGCACGCCTCGGTGCCGGAGTAGTCTCCGGTGACCAGGACATGGGCCATTCACCAGGACCGCAGTGGCATCCAGTGGCGCCGGGGGTGTACGAGCGGTCCCGGATATACCCGCTCACGGATCGGGCACTCCCGTTTGACGTGGATTCCCAGGGCCGGTGGTTCGGGATTCCCCGACTGATCGGGTCGTACGCGGGGACGCGACCGATCTTTCTCGATGTGGAGACGAGCGGTCTCTCAGGGGGCGCAGGGAGTACCGCGTTCCTCATCGGAGTAGGGTTCGTGTCGCGAGGGAGTGCTTCCGATGTGGGACCAACTTCCATTGTGGGACCAACTTCCACCGAGAGATCAACTTCGAGCGGAGGAGACGCCTGCGACCTCCACGAACCCGACGTCTCGATAGCGGTACACCAGTTGTTTCTCAGTGAGCCTGCTGCGGAAGCGGCGCTATTGGCTCGTTTTGCGGAGCTGGTGGGAGACCCCGCTACTGCCTGTTACGTTACGTATAACGGGGGGAGTTTTGATCTACCGGTGCTCCGCACCCGGCACATCATGAATCGGCTCCGCCTGCCGGAGGCACTTCACTGGGATCTTATGCCCCTCACACGCCGGGTATACGCGTCCGTGATTGGATCGTGCTCGTTGGGGCGGGTTGAGCGGTTGGTGCTTGGCGTGGAACGTGATGACGATGTGCCGGGCAGCGAAGTTCCATCTCGCTACCATCAGTTTATCCAGACTGGTGATCCCAGCGAAATCGCGCCTGTGGTGGCGCATCACTATTATGATGTGGCGCATTTGGCGATGCTCTCGGCGAGGCTTCACGAGATTATCGGCGGCGGATCGGATCGAACCGCAGGAGCTCCCTTTGACCGCATTGGCGTGGCGAAGCTACTCGTGCAGCGGGGCGAGCGTTCGGATCTGAGCCGGTGCGCCACGCTCCTGGACGAGGTAATCGCTGAAACGGAACATCGCAGAAGTCTGGTATCCGCAGCTGCCCGAGCGGGTGGGTTTGCCGCGCGCGCGGGTTCGCGGCCGTCCCGGGCGTGGTGGGAGAGCCGGGAGCTGCGGGCGGTGGTGGCGCGGCGATTGGAGCACTGGCACGAGCTCCGAACGCTACGGGAAACACTGTGGAACGTCCGCGGGACACCGCATGACGCCGTGGAGCTGGCCAAGGTATTGGAGCATCGCTTCAAGGACTACGTTGGGGCGCTTGCAGTAATGGAGCGTATAGACCAACAACCGGAGGCCGGCGATCGATCTACGGCACATCGGGTAGCGCGCTTGCGGCGCAAAATTGATCGGGAACGATCCAAGAACGGTTAGTCTCCCCGGCGCGTGTAGAGCTCCTCGTATTCCCGAGCGGACCGGTCCCATGTGAAATCGCGCACCATAGCGGCACCGCGCATCTTCTCAATCTCTTCCGGCTGATTTTGGTAGAGTGTCACGGCGTGCTCCACGGCGGTGAAGATCGCCTGTGCGGTGCTCTCTTCAATAAAAAACCCGGTATCGGTGTCCACCGTATCTGCCAAGCCACCGGTGCGCGTAACAATCGGAAGCGTTCCATAGCGCATGGAGTACATCTGATTGAGTCCGCATGGTTCGTAGGTGCTGGGCATGAGGAAGAAGTCGCTCCCTGCTTCGATTCGGTGCGCGAGCCCGTTACTGTATCCGATCGTGGCGGCGAAGTTAGGATACTCCGAGGCGAGACGGGTGATTTCCTCCTCCACCCACGCCGCGCCACTTCCCAGGAGCGCCACCTGCACCGGGAGCTCCCGGCACATTCGGTCCACTGCTGCGGATTCCGAGTCAAAAAGAGGGCCGATCCCTTTCTGATCTACCAGGCGCGTTACCATACCCACGATCGGCACGTGCGGATCCACAGGCAATCTGAGCTCTTCCTGGAGCCGCTGTTTGTTCTCCGCCTTACCCGAGATATCTGCCGCGCTATACCGGGCGGGAAGATACTCATCGGTGGCGGGGTCCCATTCGGTGACGTCGATTCCGTTGAGAATGCCCGTCACGCGCCGGGCGCGGCGCTGAATGTTCCGGTGCAGCCCAAACCCAAAGCGTGGTTGCTGAATCTCCAGAGCGTATCGCGGGCTCACCGCCACCAGCCAGTCACTATGGTGAACGGCGGACTTAAGAAAATTGATGTCGTTTCCTTGATACACATTGCCGGCGGAGAGCTGGGACGCGGACAAGCCGATTTCCTGGCCATCACTTCCCGCAAAAATGCCTTGATATCCAAAATTGTGAATGGAGAAGACGATCCGACTCTCGACGAAGTGTCCAGCCGGGCGGTAGATAAGATTGATAAAGGCCGGCACCAACGCAGTGGGCCAGTCATGGGCGTGAACGACGTCCGGATCCAGCTGCAACGCCAGACCCAACTGGAGGGCTCCCCGCGACAGAAAAGCAAAGCGTCTCGCATTGTCCTGATAGGCAGATGCCGGCGTCGGCCCATAGACCCCATCCCGACCGCCAAACAGTGCCTCGTGTTCAAGGAAATACAGGTCAACACCGAGGTGTTGCTGGTGATAGACGGCGCACCACTCTTCGCGGTACCCCAACGGCACCCCCAATGGGAGATTCAAGGGTTCCATCGAAGCGGTGGAAATTGAACCGTAGCGTGGCAGCACAACTGAGACGGTGTGTCCGCGGTCGGCAAGAGCGGACGCCAAGGAGGAAACCGCGTCGGCCAGGCCTCCAGCTTTGGCAAAGGGATGATATTCGCTCGAAACAAAGAGGATCTTCACAGCTACCGATAGTAACTGATCCTGAACGGAGACTCAAATAGAAATCCCAGCGACCGATACAGCTCCTGTGCCGGTTGGTTATCGAGTTTCACAAACAGCGATGCATTCCGGCGGTCGTTGTGGAGTTGCGCCAGCAGGACGGTCATGAGCCAGCGGGCGACCCCACGATTTCGCCATTGCGGATCGGTATACACTCCTCCCACTTGATCGCCCCGATACCCTCGAGCATTTGTTGCAACCCGGGCAACGACCATGTCCTGGTATGTGGCAACCAAAACCACTTGGTGTTCCAGGCTATGCAAAAGCGTCGCACGACTGGCCGCGGGGTTGGGCCGATGCCCCGGTAGGAGTACCTCCTCAACCTCATACGCGGTTTGGAGCGAGAGCAGCCGGCGCCATTGGGACGGTTTCGGAATGAAATATCGAAGCTCCGGGTGGGGTGGGCGCTCCTGGGCGGGGAAATGGTTCCATTCCAGCGTGAGCAGGTTGTAGTCGATCGTGTGGTGGGGGTGCGCGTCAAACACCGGTTCCAGTGCGGTCACCTCGTGCCGAGCGCCCATTATCGAGTACAGGCGGGAAAACGTACCCGTTGCCCGCCGGAGTTCTGCGAGAAGCTGTGCTTCCCGAGGGGTGCCGCCCACGGAAGCCAATCCCACCGGTGAGAAGAACCCGCCCGGTCCGTGATAGACTACCGCCTCACCGGGCAGATAGTAGCAGCGACCGCCGGTGCGGAGGCGCTTATCCAGGTAGCCGTGCCGCACCTTCTCACTGATCACGATCCCCTGGGGCTCATGATCAGATAAAAAACGCTCCAGCGCCGATACGCCGGAACGGGCCACCAACTTCCATTCCATGGCGGGGATTACGGGGTTCTCGATGGAGAGATGGGAAGCCGTCCTGGTGCCGGAATGCGTCCCAATAACGCGGAGAATCCACTCTCATAACTCTCCCGCCCCCAGCCGTAGGCGGCGATGCCACGCTCCACCCACGGAAGATCGGCAAAATAAATCGGGGTGAGGATGCTGTACACCGTAATCGCCTCGGCACTCTCCGCGCCGGCTTGCAGGATCTGCAAACTGCCGGGATCGCTCAGCAGAAAGATCACGGTGTCATAGCGCCGCGCCGCTGCCGCAAAACGGCGTTGGTCGCTTTGGCTGGATGAATAGAAGGCCCGGTTTTGAAATCTCAACGTGTCGGCCTCGGGAAACGCCCGGCGGCCGCTTCGAAGGAACTCCGGATCATTACCCACCAAGAGGACTCGCCCGGTGCTGGAGGGATTCAATGGAAGTCCCTCATCTGCCACGATCGTCACGCTCCGGCCGGCCTGATCTAGAAAAAACTCCTGTGCTTCCTCCGTTCGCATGAGCGAGCGAATCGCGGCAACATTCGGCTGTAGCGGCACCCGCCAATCCGGTCTCAGATAGGTCAATTTGAGCCGCAGAATCCGCCGCACAGATTCGTCGACCTGTTGCCGAATCGCATCGTCCGACCGATACGCATCGATCAGGGTATTCCAAATAGGTCCGTCAAACTCAGGAGTTTGGGAGAACATGACGATATCGTTGCCGGCTTCCACCGCGCGCAACACTACTTCATCGAAACTCCACCCTTGCGCCGCGCCGTATTCCAACGCCCCCCCCATATGAAGGTCATCCGTAATGACAATACCTTCAAAATCGAGTTGGTCTCGAAGTACGTTCTGTTTGAAATACGGTGAAATGCTGGCGGGGGCGAAATCACCGGTAATCTCCGGAAAACTCAAATGGCCGCTCAGTACTGCCGGAACTCCGTCACGAATCAGCATCCGAAACGGGAGCATGTCTACTTCCCACAGCGTCTCGTAATCGTCGTTAATCACCGGCAAAATACCGTGACTGTCACCGCCGGCGTTTCCATGCCCCGGAAAGTGTTTGGCGGTGGCAATGACTCCGGCCTCGTCCAGGCCGCGGTAGTAGGCGATACCCAAAATACCGGATTGCCGGGCATCCGATGAGAACGCTCGGGGGCCAATGACGTGGGCATCCGGATTGCGATAGACGTCGACGGTGGGGGCGAAGTTCATATTGATTCCCAGCGCCCGCAACTCAAGACCAATATACCGACCGGTCATGAGGGCGTCGTAGGGAATCCCCACCGCACCGATCGCCATATTCCCGGGGGTCACCGAGGTTCCATCCTTTACGTGCCGGACCCACCCGCCTTCCTGATCGGTGGCGGTAAACAGCGGTATTCCGTGTTCGGTGGAGATGCTGGCCTCCTGCATCTCGTTGATCGCTTCCGCCAGCGTTGTGAGATTCTCTCCATTCCACCCGAAGACTTTAATCCCACCGATGTTGCGCTCTCGAATCCAGCGCATCACTTCCGGTGTGGGCTCCTCCGCTGCCCAACTCACCATGAGGAGCTGAGCTACCCGTTCCTCATCGCTCATACCCTCGATGATCTGCTCGATATGCGCGGTGAGTTCCGGCGTGGGTTCGGCCTGATGCGTCCCGACGGCGTCACTGTCAATCTGCCAGAACATTGCGGAGGATGGTGTGCCGGGGGCAGTGCTGAGGTTCTCCACCACACTGCTCTGAGCGGCGATGAGTTGTACGATGAAGACTGCCATCACTGCGGCGATACACACCCGAGGCGCGCTCCGGGTGGTCTGTCTGTAGTGAACCGTGGACATCACGGTGAACGATAGCACAGGCCGATTGGTGTGCTCAATGT
>JBMCMH010000100.1:0-9517 GCA_048614515.1 Alkalispirochaeta sp.
CCACGGCGGAATACGCGCGACGCCTCTACCGCGAGTTTCGCCGGGCAGAGGAGGACGGCGTGCGCCGTCTGTACGTGGAGCTTCCCCGGGACGCGGGGGCCTCGGCGGGCCTTCGAGATCGGATCCTGCGAGCAGCACAGCCCGCTCCCTCCCGGTGACGGCGCGGGCCCGGTCCCGAGCGAGCGCCCGTGACGACCCGCCCGTCCCTATTAGCCGTGCACCGCGTGAATCCGCCCGGTGGGGAGCTTCGTCTCAAGGCGCGCCTTCATAAACGAGAACACTTCCTCCCGAAGTTCATCCTCGTAGGCGGCGACCGATGTGCCTATATGCACGTCCCGTTCCAGAGATTCCGCCGAGCGAAACGCCTTAATTCTGTGCAGAAAGTCAGGATGCATGCGAAATACACCAAAACTCACCTCTTCCACGGAATCCGCCGGCATGCGACGAAAGACCTGATCGATCGCTGTTCCGTAGTGCGTCCGCCACTGATCGGTAACGATGATCGGATCAAAGCAGAGTCGCACGCGCCACCCCTGCTGCGCCGCCCGGCGGGCGTCGAACAATCTCTGGGTGAAGGCGGCGGTTCCCGCTTCACTTCGTCGGGCGACCACGTCCGGCGAGAGCGACCAGGTAAGAACCACTCCCCGGTGCGGTTCCAGATCACCGATCGCGGCAAACCCATCGCTCTTGGTGCGAACCTCGATCTCCAGTTCGGGCCGGTGCCGGGCGGCGTCGATCCACCGGCGGACCAGCCCGAAGTGTCGCTCGAACCCCAGCAGATCACTGAGATAACTGATGCTCACATAGAGATGACCGTGTGCCACGATGTGCTCATCAACTGCAGCGAGGTAGTCGTCGAGGTTCACGTTCACCAAAATATTTGCGGAGCGGTGCATGCCTTGCAAAAAACAGTAGTCACAGTCGAACAGGCAGTTGCGTACCATGTCGTTGTAATGGACCGCCTGTTCGGTCCCAAAACTGGCAACGCGCTCACTTCCGGCGTAGAGAAACTGGTGCGACTTACGCGCCAAGATGAGCCGGGGCGCCCATTTCTGCCGCGGAAAATCCTGCCCGGGACGCTTGAAGAATCGCTGCGCGTCGTCGATTTCCGTAATCCGCCCCGGGGAGACCCGAGCGATAATATCGCGGGCTACCGGGAGCGCGCCGGCGCCGCGCTCGATGTAGACGTGGTCAAAGGCGATCATCGTGTCTGCTGCTCCAGCGCTTCCACAATTGACCGCAGGCCGCGGTGGATTGCGCTCCGGCCGGATGTACGGTCCGCGGGCGCCCCGTGGGAGTCGGCGGATTGACCGTGCTGATCGGCGGGCAGCCCCACCACCCAGAACTGGTGCGGTCCCAACCGGCGGAACGCCCAGGCCGCGGCGTGCCATACCACCGGGTGGTCCACCGTCTCCACATGGACCGACTCATCTAACTGGGACGTAGGCTCCAATAGGTCGGGAATGAGCTCTCGGTGTCCGGGGGCCGTAATGCGGTCTGCCACCACGATCTGCGGCGCAGGAACGGCCAACAGCACCGCTGAACGGGCAGGATCGGCCCCGACATAGAACGCCAGTTCCGCGGTGATATCGGTTGCGTGAACCAGTTCGTCCTCGCCGGCGACCGGGCGCGCGTCGCTGCGCTGCCCTGAGGCGAGCGGTGGAAGTTCCACAATCGTGAGGTCGCCGTGCGCCAGTATTCGGCCCCGCCGCCGCAGGGCGGACGATTCCGCGTGGATGATCTCCGCGGGATACGTTTTGCGCACTCGTGCCACCATCGCGCCGCCGCACGCCGCGATCATCACCTGACTCATGAAGACACGCGGCGCGCAATAAGCGGCGGATCAGCGCCTACGCCCACCGCGGTGATTTCTACGTCGTAACAGGTATTAGCCTCGAGGGCCGTAAACTGCCCAGGGGGCTCAGTCCCCTCGGTGGGGGCCGCGACAATCTGTACCGGATGGTAGTATTCGCTTAGGCCGCCGGCCCGCGGTCCCTCCGGTGTGGTCCGAATCTGCTCCACCAGCACGCGCTGACGTCGGCCAACAAAACGCTCCCGGAGGCGGCGTTTGCGTTTCTCCGCGGCTTCCTGGATGCGGAGGCCCCGGGCGCGCTTTTCCTCCGCCGAAACGTGGTTCGGCATACGCTCCGCACGCGTACCGCTCCTGAGAGAATAGGGAAACATATGGACGTGCGCGACCTCCGCTCGATCGGTAACGGCGAGGCTCTCGGCAAACTCCGCTTCCCCCTCACCGGGAAATCCCACAATGACGTCGGTCGTAATCGTAAAATCCGGATCCACGGCGCGCAGTTGGTCTACCACGTCTAAGTATTGACCGACGGTGTACATCCGGCGCATGGCAAGCAGAATCCGATCGCTCCCGCTCTGGAGACACAAATGGAGATGGGGACACATCTTGGGATGCCGGAAGAGGTCCACGAAGCGGTGGTCCAGTTGGTCCGGCTCCAGGGAAGAGATGCGCAGCCGGAAATCGCCCTCCAGGGCCAGTATTCCCCGCACGAGCTCCACAAAATCGGTGCCGTCGGCGGTGTAGCGGCTCATATTCACTCCGGTGAGTACCAGCTCCCGGGCACCATACGCGATCGCCTGCCGCGCCTCCGCCAACACCTCCACCGGCGGGCGGCTCCGCGCTCGTCCGCGGACAAACGGGATAATGCAGAACGTGCAGAAATTGTCGCAGCCGTCTTGGATCTTCAGGTTGGTTCGGGTATGAAAGATCCGTTGTGGCGGGGCAAATCCGAAGACGTTGGGGTCAAGTTCATTGGGATCTACCACTTCCCCTCGGAAATGGGCGTCCAGCACGTGGGGAATCGTGTTCTTGTGGCTATTGTCCACCACATACGTGGCCGCGCTATCCAGGAGATCTTCCTTGTGACTGTCCACAAAGCAGCCGGTCAGCACCACCACGCCGCTGGTGCCCGCCAAGCGAACCGCGCGGTTCAGCGTGTTGCGACTCTTGCGGTCGGCTTTGTTGGTGACGGTACAGCTGTTTATCACGTAGGCGTCGGCGCCGTCAGTCCCGTCAACCACGGTGAATCCTCGCGCCTGGAGGTCCGTGGCGATCGCATCCGTCTCATACTGATTCAGTTTGCAGCCCAGCGTCTCAAACGCCACGGTTGTGGGCGTACTCATGCCGTCTCCACCGCCGCCGGCGTGGCTACCACCTCACCATAGATGGAGAGTGGTCTGCAGTCAGTCACCTTCACTGATGCAAACGTTCCGATCATTGGATACCCCGGGTCAGGAATGCGCACGGGGATTCGGCCTTCAGTTTTCGCCGACAGATATCCCGGTTGGCGATCATATCCGTCTACCAACACCGGAATCGTCCGGCCCAGGAGGTGCCGGTTGTACGCCAGGCCCGATGCTTGCAGCACATCGGTAAGCACATGGAGGCGACGTTTCTTCTCGTCCTGGGAGATATCGTCCTTCCACCGGGAGCTTGCGGCACCGGGACGGGGCGAGTACATGGCGATATAGGCCATATTGTACTGGAACTCCTCCATAGCTTCCCGAGTGCGTTGGAACTGTTCTTCCGTCTCACCACTAAAGCCTACGATGATATCGGTAAATAGCGTCGCCTCCGGAAGGATGCGACGAATACTCTCGACCACTTTACGATACCCACTGACGCGATAGTTGCGGTTCATACGGATGAGGACCTTGTCGTCGCCACTTTGTATCGGCAGGTGAATTTGCTTTCCGATGGTGGGATACTCCGCGATCGTCTCCAACACGTCGTCGGTCATGTCCCGCGGATGGGGCGAGGTAAAATACACCCAGACATCCTCGCCTCGGGTACGGGCGCCGATCTCCGCGAGCAACTCACGAAAGGTGATCTCATTGCTCCGGCGGTCCAGCCCATAACTATTCACATTCTGCCCGAGCAGCGTAATTGTCTTGTACCCGGACGCCACTAACTCTTCCACCTCGGCAAGTATCTCTCGCGAGGGGCGCGACACCTCCCGGCCTCGCGTGTACGGCACTGCGCAGAATGTACAGAACTTATCGCACCCATTCTGAATCGGCACATACGCTTCAAACGCGGAGGTGTGGGTTGGCTTGACGTGCCAAAACCCGTCTCGGATATCCTCGGTGACCCCATGAGGCCCAGTGGGCATCGCCGGCGTGAAGAGCCGCGGAGCCGTACTAGATTCATCGGAGCCACGCGGTTTGGAGACGGGGTGGTTTTGGCTGGACGGGCGTTCGGAGCCCACCGGTTCCGCCAAGGATGTCGGCGTAACCACCCCGTACTGGCGGATCATATCGGGTAGACCGGGAAGCTCGTTGATCGTGAACACCAGGTCAAACCGCTTTAGAAACTTCTCTCGGTCCTCCGGGAGCATACAGCCCGAAACAAACGTCAACAAATTACGATCATTTTTCCACTCGTTCCACTTGTGGATCTTGCTGTAGACTTTGTCGATCGCCTTTTGCCGGACCGAGCACGCCACCACTCCCAGCACGTCGGCGTCCTCTTCCCGTTCGGACCGGTCATAGCCGAGCCCTTCCAGGACTGTTCGTATTCGCTCGGCGTCGGACTGATTCATCTGGCAGCCCAGCGGTACAAGATGGTATCTCATTAAAAGTAGACCTCTGCAAAAAGTTGGTTGTGCGGTACTCCCGCATCCTGAAGGATGTCGAACGCTTCGTAAATCATGTCGCAGTTACCGCACAAATAGTACCGCGCCGCCGGATCCACCGCGTGCGTCCGTAGGTAGTCGGTCACCCGGCCATGATAATCTCCACCGGCGTCCCGTGAAATACACGCGGTGTACCGACTGCGTTCGAATGTCTCGTGTTCATACCGTTCTGAACGGGCGCGGACGCCGTGGAGCAGCTGGTAATCGATCCCGGGGTAACTCCGTACGAAGTTGTGAAATGGCGATATACCCGTGCCCGTGGCGATAAAGACGTACGGGTGTTCCCGCCAGTCCTCATCAATGGTGAAGAACCCGAACGGTCCATCCACTTTAATGGGATCGCCCGGGTTCAGTGCATGGAGCCGGCGGCTCACGTGCCCATCGGCCACTTCCTTCACCAAGATCTCAAGATACTCGTCGGAAGGACTGGAGTACACTGAGTATTCTCGCATATGGATATCATCTGCCGGCCCCACGCTCAGGTATTGCCCCGGCTCATACTGCAACCCGTTTCGATCGAATCGCAGGACGTATGTACCGTCACTGAGCTCCCGGATCATCTGAACCGAAAAGCCGGTGCGTGTCTGTAGTGTATGCTTCACCCTATACTCCAATGTAGTTCTTCTCTGTAGCCCGTGTCAGTATAAAAATATGAGAAATAAGGTCAAGGAACGACTCAGAATCATGGGCGGCCGCGCTGATCTACCCGGACCGATCGCCCCCACCGCGGGCCGAGTAAGCTCCGGAAGGGGTTGGCGGCGTTGACGGCTGAATTTGGATCGGAATATATTCACGGTAGCAATCAACAGCATTCATCCGTCAGGGGGCACGCATGGTAGCGATCATTTACGGATCGTCCACTCTTAACACTGAATATGTATCACAGCGCTTGGCTGCAGCGTTTGGTCCGGATCGCGCGGAACTGTTCAACGTATCCGGTATCTCTTCGGAACTGATTAAGGATCGCAGCTCGCTTGTCTTCGTTTCGTCCACCTGGGGTGTTGGAGATTTGCAAGATGATTGGGAGGCGTTCTTTCCCCAGATAGCAGGCCTTGATTTTACCGGAAAAACGGTGGCGTTGGTCGGCGTAGGGGATCAAGACAATTATCCTGAGACGTTCTGTGATAGTATTGCCATTCTGTATGATCTCGTAATCGGTCAGGGTGGGGTGATCGTGGGCGGTACGGACACCGAGGGATACACGTTCACATCCTCCCGCGCCGTTCGGGATGGTCGGTTTATTGGGCTGATTATTGATGAAGACAACCAGGCGGACCGGACGGATGATCGGATTAGAGAGTGGGTCAAGGAGGTTTCACCCCACCTTCCCTGACTTGACAGTTTTGTATGCCTCTGCTATGTTCCTTCGAGCCTAAATGCGCCCTTGTAGCTCAGTCGGTAGAGCACATCCATGGTAAGGATGGGGTCATCGGTTCAAGTCCGATCGAGGGCTATGCGGAAGTAGCCGTCCGCTTCTAGGCCAGTAGCTCCAATTGGTAGAGCGCCGGTCTCCAAAACCGGATGTTGTAGGTTCGAATCCTGCCTGGCCTGTGTGTCTGAGCGCGTCGACGGCTGTTGGTTTTATTGAGGAGCATCTGGTGAAGCGAATTATCGCCTTTTTTCAGGACAGTTATGCCGAGCTTAAAAAAGTGACCTGGCCGTCGCGGGAAGAGGTAGGCTCCTCTACGCGCGTCGTTCTCATCTCCGTGATGATTTTTGCCGCGTTGCTTGGACTGCTCGACTACTTATTCCTGAGCGGCATAGACCTGCTCTTCTAAAGCAGGGAACAGGATCATTTCCACTATGGCAAGAAACTGGTACGTCCTACACACCTATTCCGGCTACGAGAATAAAATCGAGCGCACCCTGCGAATGATGATGGAAGAGGGTAAGCTTGGTGATGCGGTCCTTGATATTAAGGTGCCGTCGGAGCAGGTGGTCGAGGTCCGTGACGGTAAAAAGCGCGTCACAAACAAGAAGTTCTTGCCGGGATATGTTCTTATGGAGATGGATCTTCCCGATTCCGGCTGGAAGGCGATTCTCTCCGCGATCCGTCGCATTAACGGCGTCACCGGTTTTGTAGGGTCTAACCCCGGTTCAAAACCGCAGCCGATCTCGCAGGAAGAGGCACGCTCAATTTTGCAAAAAACGGGCGAGATCAAGGGCGACCGTTCGATCAAGCCGAAGGAAACGTTTGTTCCTGGAGAGACGGTTCGGATTGTAGATGGCCCCTTCAATACCTTTACCGGTACCGTGGAAGAAGTAAATCCCGAGCGGGCAAAGATTCGGGTAACGGTAGGTATCTTTGGTCGATCTACGCCGGTGGAATTGGATTTCCTGCAAGTAGAGAAACTCTAGCACAGCCGCTGATATCTCGGCGGTATGCACAATGAGGCGGTTCTTCCAATAAAGAATCGCGTGGGAGTCACCGGGATTCGTGATTCGTAGAATCGCTACCCGGGGCGTATGTACCACAGAGGAGGCCACATGGCAAAGAAGAAGGTCACGGCGCAGATCAAGCTGCAAGTGCCCGCGGGGAAGGCTACTCCCGCGCCGCCGGTAGGACCGGCTCTCGGTCCGCACGGAGTGAGTGCGCCGCAGTTTGTACAGCAATTTAACGACGTAACGAAGGGTTATGAACCGGGTATTCTTATTCCGGTCGTCATTACCGTATACGGGGACCGTTCGTTTACCTTTATCACAAAGACCCCTCCGGCGGCCGTTCTGATCAAGAAAGCGATCGGTCTGTCTAAAGGTTCGGCGGAGCCCAACAAGACCAAGGTCGGCAAGATCTCCCGAGCTCAGCTCGAAGAAATTGCGCAAACAAAGATGGAAGATCTCAACGCAAATGATCTCGATGCGGCGGTTAAGATTATCGCCGGAACCGCCCGCGCAATGGGCGTAACGGTGGAGGGCTGATTCGATGAAGCGTGGAAAGAAATACCGAGAAGCGCTGGGCAAGGTCGATCGGACCCGAGAGTATGACGTTTCCGAAGCGGTGGAGCTGGTAAAAGACGTTGCGCCGGCAAAGTTTGACGAGACGGTGGAGCTTAGTATGCGGCTGAATCTGAAAAAGAGTCAGACCGTACGGGACACCTTGGTCTTGCCGAACCAATTTAAGGGTGAAAAGAAGATCCTGGTTTTCGCGAAAGGCGAAAAAGCTGAGGAAGCGCGTCAGGCGGGGGCTGCCTTCGTCGGTGACGACGACCTGATCGAGAAGATCAAGGGTGGTTGGCTCGATTTCGATGTGGCTGTTGCCACCCCCGACATGATGAAAGATGTGGGACGTCTGGGACCGGTTCTCGGTCGCCGTGGGCTCATGCCCAACCCGAAGACGCAGACCGTCACGATGGACGTGGCTGCCGCGATCGCAGAGCTCCAAAAAGGGCGCTCGGAGTTTCGGTCGGACAAGACGGGCGTTGTGCATATGGCCGTCGGTAAGGTGTCCATGGAAACGGAGAAAATCGTGGAGAACATACGTTTGATTCTGGATGAGGTGGCCAAGCGGCGCCCCGCCGAGACAAAGGGTATCTTCATGAAGTCCGTTGCGGTATCATCTACAATGGGGCCCGGCGTACGCGTGGTGGTAGGAGAGTAAGTGATGGAAGGCTATCAGACGAAGGTTAATGACAGCAAAGTCGCTGCGGTGGATGCGCTGAAGGAACAATTCGGCGAGGCGGGGGATTTTATATTCACCAACTACCGCGGGCTCACCGTAGATCAGATCACGCGTCTGCGCACGCAGCTTCGTGAGATGGATGCTGATCTCAAGGTGGTGAAGAACAGCTTTGCCAAGATCGCGTTTCAGCAGATGGAGAAGCCCGATGTGTCCGACTATCTGGTCGGGCCTACGGCCGTGGCAATTTCCAATAGCGATTCCGCCCCCGTGGTGAAGGCGCTGTTCGACTTTGCCAAAGAGAATCCGGTTGAGGTAAAGGGTGCCTTGGTGGGGCAGACGGTGTACGATGCAGCGCAAGCTGAGGCGTACAGCAAGCTTCCCAGTCGCGAGGCGCTCTATTCACAGCTGATGAGTGTTATGCAGGCACCGTTGCAGAACTTGGTGTACGCCCTTAACGGAGTGCCCACCAATATCACGCGGGTCATGCAGGCAGTTGCCGACGCGAAGTCGGAGTAATTTGGGAGACAACGCGGAGCGTACGCTCCGATTTGGCTGTAATCAACCGACGTTAGTCTTCGCTTCGGCTGCCTGCTATCGTCGGAAACATGAAAAGGAGAAGGTAATATGGCAGACATAACGAAAGAGGATATCCTCGAAGCTGTTGCAGGAATGACCGTGCTCGAAGTAAGCGAGCTGGTCAAGATGATGGAAGAGAAGTTTGGTGTGACCGCTGCGGCCCCCGTAGCTGTAGCCGCCGCCGGCGGTGGTGGTGGGGCCGAAGCCGAAGCTGTTGAAGAGCAGACGGAATTCGATGTCATCCTGAAGGGTGTCAAAGAAGGCGGTAACAAGATTCAGGTCATTAAGGCGGTGCGCACGGTCGTTACCGGATTAGGCCTGAAGGAGGCGAAAGAACTCGTTGAGACGGGTGACAAGCCTGTACGTGAAGGGGTCTCCAAAGACGAGGCCGCCGAGATTAAGAAGACGCTTGAGGAAGCCGGCGCTGAAATCGTCGTTCAGTAAGGTCTTTCGATCTCAGAACCAGTTTTTCTATCTCCAACGCCACCGGTGTATCCGTACGCCGGTGGTGCATTTTTGTCATAAGCCGTTGTCGGGAGGTGTGCATGTTTGACAGAGAACAGACGATCAACCGGATTGAAGTGGGGACTGCCGGTCCCAAAGTAATGGAGCTGCCGAATCTGGTTGATGTTCAGCTCTCGTCCTATGAACGGTTTCT
>JBMCMH010000101.1:0-9500 GCA_048614515.1 Alkalispirochaeta sp.
TCGCGGCGCTCCGCCAGCATGAGCACACTCACGGTGACCGCCACCAGCGCCGGAACGACCGCCACCACGCCCATCCACGGCACCGGGAGTCCCGCCGCCAGCAGGATGCCCACCAGCGGCGGAATGACCGTGCCCCCGGACGCGCCGGTCCACCCCATGGCGGCCACCGTGGTGGGCGCCTCACTCCTGAGGGCGTTGGAAACCGCACCAATGAGCGCGGGAAAGAGATTTGCGGTGGCCAGCCCAAACCCCAGGACCGCTGCGGCGATCGCCGGAGCCGGGAGGGTTGCCCACATCACGCCGGCGGCGCCCATCGCGCCCATCGATACGATCAACACCACCCGCGGTGAGAAGTGTTTGAGGAGATAGGAACCAACTACGCGGCCCCCGAAGACCCCCACCATCACTGTGAGGGCATACTGCTCGGTGGTCCAGACCCACCCGCCGGTTGATACGGTGCCGGAGGAGCCGGACGTGCCGGGCGTACCCGATCGAGTAGCGGCGAGAATTGCAGAAAGCCGCGGTACGAGGCCAAAGAAGATCGACTCCGTTCCCACGATAAAGAACGACGCCGCCGCAAATGGCCACGTCGTTTCGGCAAAGAGATCACGCACGCGCTGTCCCACCGAGCGCAGGGAATCGGTGTGTCCGCTCGGAAGAGGCGCGATCGCCGCGCCGCCCAGTTTGCCGATCACGAGGGTGGGCACGGCCAGCACCGGGCCCAGCGCCCAGTAGTACTCCCAGCGGGCCCACTCCGCGGTGGAGATGGCCAGCGCCACCACCGAGACCAGTACCAATCCCCCGCTGAGCGCGGCATTAGCGATTCCGGCGATCATGCCCGCGTTCCACCGCGTCTGGGAGGCGGCGTACACCCCGGCGGCGGGAATAACGAATCCCGCGGTAAATCCGCGCACCAATGCTCCGGTGTAAGCGGCGAGATAGGAATCTATTAACAGGAGCGGCGCCGTTGCCAGCGTAAGAAGTACCGTGCCCTGCATCCACCGCCCCAACGGAATGGTGGTGGCCCGGACCCACAGCACCACGCCGAAGATGACCCCGCCAAAAAAGCGCGCGGACACGAGATTACCCTGTTGCGCCTCGGAGAGGCCCAAATGCCGAACCATGAGATCAAGGCTGGCGCCGGTTTCCGCCAGAAGGGTTCCCACCGTTATCATCGCAAGGGAGACATAGACCAATGAAAGCCGTTCGTTGTGTATGTGCATGGTGTCCGTGTTGGCGAGTATAGTCATGAATGAGCGCCGCTGAAAACGCCGATTTCCGCATTCGGTGGTTCCGCGGAGCGCCACCGGCACCGCCCCCTCCCCACGGGTGCCGCCGGGACGATACAATTGCCCCACGAGGAATGTGCCATGAGCGCCCAGGATCATATTGAAGCGATAAACCGATTCTCCGAGACCACGCCCGATACCGGCTACAGCCGACCCACCTTCTCAGAGTCGTGGCGGCGCGCGCGGGATTACGTGATTGAGCAGGCAGCGGCGGTGGGGGCCGAGCACGTCATCGATGCTGCCGGTAACGTCCATATCCGCAGCGGCCGGGTCGGCTGGGAGACTCCCGTGTGGTTGTCCGGCTCCCACGTGGACTCGGTCCCCACCGGCGGCAAATACGACGGGGTGATGGGCGTGGCGATTCCTTTAGAGATACTGCGGCACGCCCCGGACCTCCCGCTGGAAGTGGTGATCTTCGCTGAGGAAGAGGGCACCACGTTTGGGTTGGGGCTGCTGGGGAGCCGCCTCTGGACGGGGGCGCTCCCGGCGGATCGAGTGTTCGATCTGCACAACCCTCACGGTGAGACCTACGCCGCCGCCGGAGCCTCGCTGGGCGTGGACCCGGATCGGCTGGCACACCCCACCTCCTGGACCGACCGCCTGGATCCCACCCGTTATCTGGGCATGGTGGAAGTGCATCCGGAGCAGGGCCTCAGCCTGTGGCGCGCCGGACGCGCGATCTCAGCGGTGGAGCGCATCAACGGGCGACGTCAGTTCGAGCTGACGATTCGCGGGCAAGCCAACCACGCGGGCTCCACCGGCATGAACGACCGCCGCGACGCCCTCACCGGCGCCGCGGAGATCATCCTCGCGCTGGAAGCCCTGGGACGAAGCCTCAACGAGGAGCTCCCCTATAGCGTACTCACCACCGGAATTATCACCGCCCGTCCCAACGCTGCCAACGTGATTCCCGGGGCGGTGGATCTTTCGGTGGAAATTCGCTCACAGGAACTCCCGTTGCTGGACCGGGGCGAGGAGCAACTCCGGCGCATCGCGGAGAACCGGTGCGCCGGCCGCGGGCTCGAGCTCACCATAACCCGGAGCGAGGAGGTGGCTCCGTCCCCGCTCGATTCCGCGGTGGCGGAGGCACTGCAGCGCTCGGCCGCCGACCTCGGCCTCGATATCGATATCGTCCCCAGCGGCGCATTACACGACGCCGCGATTCTGGCACCCCATCTCCCCACGGCAATGATCTTCGTCGCGAGCCGAGACGGCATTAGCCACAACCCGGAGGAATATAGTCGCCCGGCGGATATCGACACCGCCCGGGAGGTTCTGCAACGTCTGATTGAAGAGAACCGCGCGGGCGTCACATCGGACTACCAATGAGCGGGTGCCGCGCCACCGCCCGACACGCGCATCGCGCGACCTACGCCCCGCTACGCCGGTTGCGCGGGTTGATCCGCCACTACCAGGCGGTTACGTCCGCTCTCCTTCGCGGTGTAGAGGCAGCGGTCGGCGCGCTGGTTCCATGACTCCTGGGTATCGTCCGGCGAAAGCAACGCTGCGCCCAACGAGGCGGTGACGATACCCTTACCCACGTCGAGCTCTTCCGCCACGCTCCGCACCAGTTTCTCTCCAAACTGCACGATGCCGGACTGGTCGGTATCCGTGAGGAGAATCACAAACTCATCGCCGCCATACCGAAACGCTCGATCCTCGATCCGGGTAGAGCGCTCGATAAGTTCCGCCAACTTCACCAGTACCTGATCCCCCACCCCATGACCAAACTGATCATTGATTTGTTTAAAATTGTCGAGGTCCAGAATGATGAGCCCGTATTGCAACACGCCCTTACTGCGATCACGGGTGGCCAACGCGATCTTGAGTTCATCCTCTAGCGCGCGTCGATTGTACAGTCCCGTCAGCGGATCTTTGGTAGCCCACCGAATTAGTTGCTCTTTTTGGCGACTCGCCTGCCGGGCAAAAAAGAAGCTGAATACGACGGTACTGGTGGCCGCGGCAAAAAACGACACCATCTCGGCGCCGGAGGGAAAGAATACTGCAGATTGAACGATCACTTGCCACAGAATCGAGACCAACCCCAACGCCATCAGCACCAGCGCGATCCACGGTTGCACCATATAAAAGACAAACAGACTCACCGGGAAGAGCCACAGCGCTCCGGATACCCCCACGAAGAACGGAACGATGATCATCGCCGCCGTGATGATCATGGCAATGACAATTGAAGGCCCCGCGGTATTGCCGCTCCGCCACGCCCGCACCGCAGCCCCCACCGAAACCGCCACCAACAGTGCATCAACAATCGCCACGACGTACGACCCTTCCAACAGGCGGAAGACGGCAAACGGGAGGATAAACACCACCGTGATTGAGGAGACCAGCGTGATCAGGGAAAGCTGCGTATCCGCCGCTAAGCGACGAGCGCGCGGCCCAGTAGGTTGCATGGCACCTCCGGCCCCTATAGTAAACGTTTTCATCGAGGGGGCCAACGAAAATGTACGAGTTTTCCGGTACCATGACACTCCCGCAATCGATCTGGTATCGTACGGGCTATTGTGAAGATCTCATCCCGCTGGATTACGGCTAGTGTAATCACCGTCACAGTGCTCCTGCTTATTATCCTCTTGGGCGCCATCCTCGTCCGGATGAACCGGCTTACCGCGCGCATGGAGGCCCTCCAAGACGGAGTTGGCACGGAAGTAGAAGGGCAAAACCGACTGACCCAGCAATTGGAAGCCAACCAACGACAATCAACCCGCCATTTACAGCAGGTTCGGGAGCTACTCAATCTCAGCCCGGGAAGCTACCGGTTTCTGGATGACGAGGCGTCGTCCGCTGAGGGCGAGGGCAACGCCGACGACGAATCCGCCGAGGGAGAACAGTCAGATCTGGCGGCGGAGCTGTTCTTCAGTGCAGTGGACCGTATTCAAGAGGAACAAGAGTACGAACAACTGCAAGCGGCGCTGGCCACCGCGCTTCCCGAGACGATCGACTCCGCGCTCCCGGAGCGGCTCACGGTGCGATCCGGGGGCCGCCTGCAGTGGCGCATTGAAGAACAGGGCGAATCGGTGATTACCCTTGCTACCGACGGCGAGGAATGGGTGATTTCCGCCTTGAACGGAACCGAAGCGCGTATTGAGGTGGAGGATGAGGCTACCGATGAGCGGACGCTGGCGATGGTAGCGGAGGAGGTCCGGGACCTCTACGCGGAAGTAGCGGAAGAACGTGCCGCCTACCGCACCGCTGTGGCGGAACTCGAGCGCCTGGTAGCGTCTGAAGAGGTCTTCGCCCTTCTGAACGACGCTCAGTTGGTGGCGGCCGCCCCGGAAGAGGCGGAGGGGACAGCGGTGTTTTCGTTCCGCACCTCCGAAACGCAAGATGAGGCGTTTACCGTAGCCGTCCAGCGCCATCCCCTGGAGATCACCGTGGATGAAACACCCGCAGACGATGTTTCACACGCGAGAGAATTGCTCCAGGAGAGGATTCGCGCGTCCGATCCGCGCACCGCGGCGCAACGCGCCACAGAATCCTCCATTCGTCGCGTGCAGGAGATGGCTGAGGATGAGGCGTTTCAGGAGTACCTGGCGACTCACGACCTCCGTCTGAGCACCGAACTCCGGGAAAGTATGGATTTCTTTTACTTCGATCTGGAAACGGTGAACGGGGAAGCGGGGGACGGTACGCGCTACGGGGCGTTCGCCGTCCAGAAAAACCTGGGTACGGTATACATTACCAACGCCGAGGATGTGGTCATTACCCGCCTTACCCGAGTCGAGGAGGAGGCGTTTTCCGAACTGGCCGCCGCTCCGCTGGGGCCGCGATCCCGGGAGCTCCCCTCCGACTTTCCTCCGGGCTTCCGCGCGGAATCGGGCGACTCGGAGGGAACGTCGATCGTACTGGTGGGAACGCATGAACAGCAGGCCGACGCAATTATCCTGGTACACCTGCGCCCGGACCGGACGATCTCCATGATTAATATCCCCCGCGATATCTGGTGGAAGGACCGCAAGCTGGGTCATTATGCTCAGGTGTACGGCGTGGAGCATATGGTGGACGAGATCGCCGAGATGACCGCCGTGGATGTGGACGGATGGATATCGGTGGACATGTACGCCTTTATCGAGGTGGTGGACATCGTCGGCGGTATTGAGGTGGAGCTGGAAGAGCCGCTTATCGACCCCACCTACCGCGTGCGGGAGAATGGGGAATGGCAGACGCTACACTACGAGGCGGGAACGCACCGCCTGGGTGGTGTGGAGGCGCTGCGAGTAGCGCGCTCCCGGCACACATCCAATGACTTTGAACGGGCCCTGCGGCAACAGCGCATCCTCACCGCACTCCGGGATCGCGTCAACGACCTGCACGCCGGCAACCTGGACCGCGTCTACGAGATTATCGAGTCGATGTACCGCCACGTGGATACCAGCTACTCCATGTGGGAATTGGCCCAGTACTTTCTGGGCTATCGCACCGCGGACATCGCAAATCGCACAGGACTTACCTTTGATAACGTGTTGTACAATACCTGGAGTAATCTCCACCTGCAGGGAATCGCTCCGGAGGATGCCGCCGATGAGTGGGACGAGGATGCCAATCCGGGGCAGTGGATTCTGCTTCCCCGGGAGGATGACTGGGATGTGATTCCGTGGTTTGTGGAGCAGAATCTGTAAGCGTACCCGGCGAACACCAGCCTCGCGACAACCGGGAGGAGGCCTTCCCATGGCATCACCAATTGTGATCGGCACCGCCAGCTGGACGGACAAGTCCCTGATCGCCGCGGGGTGGTACCCCTCGGATTGTACCAGCGCCGAGTGTCGCCTGCGCTATTACGCCGCGCAGTTTCCGATGGTGGAGGTGGATTCCTCCTACTACGCCATGCCGTCCCGGCGCAACGCCGAGCTGTGGGTCCAGCGCACCCCAGAACACTTCGTGTTCGACATCAAGTCGTTTCGGCTGTTCACCGGCCACCAGACGCCCCCTCAAGCGCTTCCCAAGGATATCCGGGCGGAGCTGCCGGAGGGCCTGGCGGCGAAGAAGAACGTCTACTACAAGGATTTTCCTGATGAACTGCGGGATGAGCTGTGGGCGCGGTATGCCGGCGCGATCGGACCGCTCAAGGAGGCGGGAAAGCTTGGGGTGGTGCTGTTTCAGTATCCCCCGTGGGTGCGGCCGGACCCGCGGGTGTTTGAGCATATCGAGGAGTGCCGCGACCGCCTGGCGGGGTTTACGCTGGCGGTGGAGTTTCGCAATCGCGCGTGGTTTTCCGAGGAGCACCGGCAGGAGACGCTTGATTTTCTGCGCCGCCTTAACCTCTCACTGGTAGTGGTGGACGAGCCGCAAGGGTTCGACTCGTCGGTCCCCACGGTGAGCGAGGTCACCGGCCCCTACGCCATCGTTCGTTTCCACGGCCGCAACACCGCCGCCTGGGAGGCCAAGGGACTGTCGGCGGCCTCGGACCGCTTCAACTACGAGTACTCCCGGAGCGAACTGGAACCGTGGGCCGGAACGGTGCGCAGTCTGGCGGAGCGGGCGGTCATCGGCACGCACGTGGTGTTTAATACCAACTACGGGCGCCAGGGCCCGGACAATGCGATGGTGCTGGCGGAGTTGTTGGGGTCTGGGCTGTAGTCGGCATGATGGGGTGATCCGGGAGCTGGGCTGTGTCGAGAATCGTGTTGCAATACTGATGATAAGACGCGACTCCCCAAGGGTTTAGTCTTGCACAGAGCTTTCAGGAGATCCAACTCGTTTCCAGGCCGCGGCTTAGCGCTCAATCTGCAACACGATTGTGGATACAGCCCCTTATACCACCCCGTTCTCGTGGAGGGCGGCGATCTCCTCCTCGCCATACCCCGCCTCCCGCAACAGGGCGTCCGTATCCTCACCCAGGGTGGGCGCCGCCTTGCGGTAACTCGCCGGCGAGCGACTCAGCTTGATCGGATTGCCCAGGGAGCGCACGGTGCCCGCCGTGGGATGGTCCAGGCCGACGATCATCTCCCGCGCCTTCAGGTGGGGATGTTCCAGCGTCTGCTCCGGCGGTAAAATCGGCCCGCACGGCACGCCGGCCCCCTCAAACGCCTCGATCCAGTCGGCAACATTCTTCCCGGCAAAGTACTCCTCCAGCGCCGCTTCCATCGCCTCCCGGTTGGCTACCCGGTCGCGGTTGGAGGCAAAGCGCGCATCGCTGCCGAGGGTGTCCTCGGCTCCCAGGAGCTCCACCACCCGTTTCCAGTGGGGCTCCGTACCGGCGGCAAGAATGAACCACCCGTCGGCGGCGCGAAAGGGCTGGTACGGGGCGATGTTCGGGTGCACGTTGCCGCGCTTCGTGGGGGCGGAACCGGTGGCCAGGTAGGCGCTGGCCACGTTGCTCAACCAGGTGGTCTGCGAGTCCAGCAAAGCTACATCTATTTCCTGCCCCTCACCGGTACGCTCGCGATCAAAGAGCGCCGTGAGAATCCCCATCGCCGTGTACATCCCGGTGGTGATATCCGCCATGGGCGTCGGAAACCGGGTGGGACCGCTGTCCGGCTCTCCGGTGAGCGCCATCGTCCCGGACATCGCCTGGGCGATCACATCGTAGCCCGGCTTCTCCGCCTCAGGACCAGTCAATCCAAAGCCGCTAATCGCCGCCCAAATGAGCCGCGGATTGCGCGCGCGAATCGTCGCCGCGTCGATACCCAGCTTCTGACGCGTCGCCTCCCGGGGCACGTTATGCACCAGCACATCGGCGCGGTCCACTAACCGGTAGAGAATCTGCCGCGCCTGCTCATCCTGCAAGTTGAGCGTGAGGCTCCGCTTGTTGCGGTTGGTCCCCATGAAATAGCTACTCTCGCCCTCAACAAACGGCGGACCCCACCCCCGGGACTGGTCCCCACTGCCGGGCCGTTCAATCTTAATCACCTCCGCACCCATATCCGCCAGCAACTGCGTACAGTACGGGCCGGCCAGCGCCTGCGTCAAATCGAGAATCGTAATGCCATCTAACGGTGTTGCACTCATAGTCCCTGTAGCATAGCAAGAATTCGCCGCGCCGTGGGCTCAATTTGTGCCGGATGGGAGATACTCACCGTGTGAAGACGGTTTGGGGAACGGGATTCTGAGAACGAACCGATGGTTCTGCGAAGCTCCGCCACCAAAGCGGGCCGCACCACCACGATCGCCGGGAGCGCCGAGCGCATCACCGCTTCCAGCCCCGGGAGAAACCCACCGTGCCGCAGCAATTCCAACGGGCCAATCTCGTCGATCACCACCACCGGCATCGATCGATGGGCGGCGTCGGAGGTTGCGCCGCCTCGAACCGCCTCCTCGGCGATACGGGCCAGCCGCGCATTCACGTCGGCGATTGCCCCCCGGGAGAAGCGCCACGGTCCCACCATTACGTGGGCGTTGCTTCCGGCGGCACGGGAATCATCGTCCGCCCCGCCGGGGGTGGAAGGAGCCGCCACCAGACCGGCAACCCGCGGATCTCCAGGAATACGGACTACCGTGGCCAGCTCGATCCGCTCACCGGTGTCGGGAAATGTCGCCACAATGCCCGTTCGCTTGCCAAACTCATCCACCCGAGGTCGAGAGATGACGCCAACCACGCCCAGCCGCTTCGAGAGATTGATCAGAAGCGACGTCTTTCCCGTGCCGGGTTCTCCCGTCACGAGGATGGTAATCATAATCCGGACAGACGGCGGCGCATGCTCAAGAAGCCGTTGTACACGATGCACCCCATACAGATATTGAGAAAACACTCCAGCGACGCAAAGACGATGAGGGTTCCCATCACCAGTGCCGCCGGGACCGGCAGCGCGCTATACAGCAGGACCGTCGCCGTAGCGGAAAACACCAAGCCAACGCGAGCCGCAAATTGCTTGGGTGGGAAATAGATCGATTTGTGCGCAAACGGCAATACTCCCACCAGAACGGAGGAGACCATGGACAGGGGACTCAGCCGGGGATTGAAGAACCCACGAACCACAAAATCCGCGGCCAAGAGCGCCATAATCGACCAGAGCCCCGTCACGAGCGCTGTGGCCGTGATGAGTACGGTCAACAGTGCGTTGGAGCGAACCATTGCTTGATTAACTTGCGTGGGATACTTGGAAATATCCATGTCGTGAAGATATCGCAGGACTCGCGTCGCGTCTACCGTTTCCCGGAATTCGGTCCGACCGATTCCTGTCGGTTGCTAACCCTCGTATGAGGAGGTCTACTGATGAAACAGCAGAACATATCCGCACCTTCACCGACCTCGAC
>JBMCMH010000102.1:0-9293 GCA_048614515.1 Alkalispirochaeta sp.
GCGTCGCCTAAGAGCTTCGGCATATCAAAGCGGCTGGTGTTGTACACCTTGAACCGCGCGGCCTGCCGGAACACATGATCCTTCATCGCCTCCGGCGCCGTGGCGTGCTTCTCCGCCGCCGCCAGAACGTCCGCCTTGGTAGGCTCCAACACCTGATCCAGCCGGCGGAGCAGGGTAAAGGGCAAGATAACCCGCCCATACTCGGACTGCTTGTAATCGTTGCGCAGCAACTCCGCGATCGACCAAATAAGACTCGAAAGATTCGTCGCAGCCGGAGCGCTGCCGGAAGTGCCGTTGGTGCTCATGGAGGCGAGTGTAGCATATCGGCGAGCGGGGGTGAGAATGGGGATGTACGAGGAAAAGAGGATGGACTCGCCTGTTCAGACCGCGTGTCCGGATTGTGACGGATAACCCGGATCAATAATGGCGCTTAGATAGTCAAAAAACGCCTACTTCCGTCCCTCGAGAACCGCTCATACTCTGGATAGACGCGACGTTCTTGAATGCGGCTTCCCCGAAGCGGCACATGGATGGTAGAAAGGTGCGACGACAATCCTCTTGCCCGTCGGGACCTCCGGCGCGCAAGAACGCGCTGAGGACATTTTTGGCACTCCTGCATCGACTGCTGCTCCGACGGCTGTGGCACGCCTTCGGAAATCTTTCGTTACGACACAAGTATCTCCTCTCCCACACCACTGTGGTGCTCCTGACCGTCTCGGTGCTGACCCCGGCCAGCTATATGATCACCCGAAACCAGGTCGAGAACCGGACGTCGGAGTTCGCCACGGTGATCCTGGAGAAGGCGGCGTTCATCTGGGAGGCGCGGATTACCGAGGTGGTGGACTATTTCATCGCGCAGTTTGATGCCACGCAGCTCGGGCGGGTGTTGCGGCAGGAGCCGGTCGATGCTTCCCCCCTTTCCCGGCTCCGGATCAACCGGGTCCTGTCCGATATCGTCACCTACAAGCAGGAGATTCGCTTCGCATTGATCGAAACCCGCGACTCCCGACGGTTCTATCACCGAAAGCCCGGGGTCACGGTGACGGCGGAGCAGGTGGAAGCCCTGATTCCCCAGGACCGGGTGCGCGCGTTGCGAGCGAGACCGTTTTTTGCCATGGGGCCGGAGGATACGGTGGTGATGAGCAAGGTGCTCTACGACCTGGAGACGACTGAGTATCTGGGCATCATGACGGTAGGTCTCGACTACGGGACCTTCTCGGCGGTCTTTCCGGACGAGGAGGATCGCGCTCTGGGCAACCTGATCATCCTGGACGCCACCACCGGCGAGCCGGCGATTCACTCCCCCGGAGCGGCGAAGCTGCTGCAGTCGGGCCGGACAGGCACGGTGGCACCGACGGACTATGTGGTCCGGGAGATTCGCACCGGCGACGGGCGCTGGATTCTGCAATCATACACGGCGATACCCGATATTGTTCGCCTCTCCCAGGGCGCGGTACCGTTTATTCTGATTGCCACGGCCCTCGCTTTGGGGTTGGCGATCTGGCTCAGCGCGTACCTCGCTCGCCGCGAGACGGTGCGCATTAGTAGCATTAAGGACCACGCCCAGCAGATCGCCGGGGGGGATCTATCGGTGGAGCCCCGGGACGGACACATGGATGAGCTCGGGGAGTTGGCCGGCGCCTTAGGCGATCTGGCAGCTCGGATCGCCGAGCTGGTCGAGCGCCTCGCCTCTGAGCGGGCTCGCCTCAGTGAAGCGAAGTACCGGGCGGTGCAGTCGGAGTATAGCGCTCTGCAGTCGCGACTCAACCCCCATTTCATCTACAACTCCCTGGAAATGGTTAACGGCATGGCCAAACTGGGCGGTAACCGGGAGATATCCGAGATGGTGCAGCTCATTGGGGAGCTCCTACGGGAAAGCGTTCGTCGGCGGGACGCATTGATTCCCCTCCGCGATGAAATCGCCCTTATCCAGAGATATTTACGAATTCAGGAGTACCTGCAGGAGGATCGGTTGGAGACCTCGGTCCTGGTGCCGGATGAACTGGGAGACCTGCCGGTACCGACGTTCATTCTACAGCCCCTTGTGGAGAATGCGATTGTCCACGGCATTGAACCGCAGCAGGAGTCGGGGCGGATAGAAATTGAAGCCTCCCGGAGTGGCGGAACCGTCGAGCTGAGTGTTGCGGATAACGGTGTGGGCATGACGGAGCACAGGCGTGCGGAGGCGATGGAGGAGGCGGAATCGGAGGACCCCCAGCACACGAAGATGGGTTTGGCGTCGGTGGATCGCCGTCTGCGGATTCTCTTTGGAGAAGAATATGGCGCGAGGATCGAGAGCGTTGTCGGCGGCGGTACAAGGGTTACACTGGTGTTCCCGGAGATGAGCGAGGAGGCAGGATGGCCGAGCTAACGGCGTTCATCGTTGACGACAAGCGCGTGATTCGGGAGTCGCTGACCCAAACGGTGCGTTGGAAGGACTGTGGATTCACCGTCGTGGGAACCGCCGCGGACGCCGTTGTTGCCGAGGAAGAGATTCGCCGGATCAGGCCCAGCGTGGTGATTACCGATATTCGCATGCCCGGACCCGACGGGCTCACCCTGGCCACGCGGGTTCGAGAACTCTTTCCTGAAACGCAGGTAATTGTGATCACCGGGTTCGCCGAGTTTGACTACGCCCGGCGCTCCCTGAAGGCGGGGGCAATCGATATCATCGTCAAGCCGATCCGCAACGAGGATCTGGAACAGGCACTTCGCAAAGCAGCGCACGTGATCCAGCAGGAGGCGGCCGGAACCGGCAGCGATGCGGTGCGGCTGCCGGACTATGTCACCAAGGGAAGAGCCATTGGCGCTCTGGTTCGGGCTGTACTTGTCTATATCGAGGGGCATTACGGTGAGGAGGTGAGCCTCTCGGACATAGCCGAGCTGTATCGGGTAACTCCCAGCCACCTGAGCCGCACCTTCCGTCGGGAGACGGGACTCACGTTCCTGAAGTACCTCACGCGTCGGAGAATGGAGCACGCCGTCGTGCTGCTTAAGGACCCAGGGCGACAGATCGGCGAGATCGCCGCAGAGTGTGGTTTCCACTCCGCGGTGCGCTTTGCCAAGCTCTTTAAGCACCAGTACGGGGTCACTCCAAGCGAGTATCGCCGCAGTCGAATCGGCTGAACGATCAAAAACCGCCGATAGATAATCAATTTGTTGGTACTTACGCACCGTGCGACCCGGGCCTACGATTTCCCTATGCAACATTCACAAGGAGGAATCGATATGCGAAATGTAATTCGTACATTGTCTGTCATGCTGATGCTCGTCGTGGCGGTTTCCGTGTATGCAAGCGGAAGCGCCGAGGAGTCCAACGGCACAACCACCATCACCCTGATGCACTACATGGGCGAGCAGCAGAAGCAGGACGGCCTGCAACAGATGATCGACGGCTTTACCGCCGAAAACCCCGATGTAGAGTTTGAAGTCACGGCGGTGGAAATCTCAAACTATCTTACCACTTTGAAGACATTGATCGCTGCCGGGGATACTCCGGATATCATGTTCGGTAAGCCCAAGGAGCATACCGATCTTATTGAGGCGGGCCATCTTGCCGATCTCACCGGCGCTCCGTTTCTGGGGAACCTAGCCGATGGTGCCGTGCCGTCGGTAACGTATGATGACAAAGTCTACGGTGTCCCCATCGACTTGCAGACGATGGTCGTGTACTACAACCAGGACGTCTTCTCCGAGCACGGACTCTCGGAACCGGAAACCTGGAGCGAGTTCGTGGATCTCATGGACACCCTTGAGGACAACGACGTGGCGCCGTTCGCTCATCCCTACAAGGATTCCTGGACCGTATTCGTTGACTATTTTGCCGACGAGTACGTCGTGCGGGAACAGCATCCTGATTTCTACGTTGAGATCGAGGCGGGCAACGCGGATTTCGCCGACTATCCCCACTTTCGCGAGGTACTGGAGCGTATGTACACCCGAGTGTCCTACAATGCCGGCGACGATTGGGGTACCGACAACGCCACCGCCCAAAACATGATGGCTACCGGCGAGGCGGCTATGTACATCAACGGAAGCTGGGCCGTAGGGGATTTCATCAACAACTTCCCTGACACCCCGGTGGGGATCTTCTCGGTTCCCAGTTACGAGGACCCGGAGATGAACAAGCTTCCCATCGGCGTGGATGACGCCTGGATGGCCGCTGCGGCTTCCGAGAACCAGGAGATCGTCCTCGAGTTCTTCGACTACATTACCAGCGCCGATGCGGCGGAAGACTGGATGCGCGCCACCAACACGATCAGTTTCTCCGACGACACCGGTGACTACGAGTACGACGCGATTTCTCAGCAGATCGTGGACAAGCTACGGTCCGGTGAGACAACCAACTTCCATGCTCCGGTGCTGTTCTCCAGTGCTCTCGAGGATGTCTACCGCAACACGATTGTCGAGTTCGCCGCTTCCGGGTCCGACGACTTCGATGAAGCGATCGAGATGTTTGACAACCGTATCGATGAGGTTCGCTAACCTCTGAGACCAACCAATGGACGCGCCGGTCCTGTGGGGCCGGCGTGTTTCGTACCTTCTACAGGAATTGATCGATATGACTAAACACCATCGCCGGGGTACCTTTTACTTTTTGATACCCGCGTTGCTCATTTTCGTCTTTGTAGTAGTTGTCCCCTTTGTCCGGGGCTTTGCGATATCCCTTACTTCCTGGGACGGGATTTCGCCGGTCATGGAGAACGTGGGGCTGGCAAACTACCAGCGAATCTTCACCACCGACGCGTTTCTCCAGCCCTTTAAAAACTCCGTGGGCTTCACCATCATCACGCTCATCCTCGACAACGTCCTCGGCCTTTCACTGGCGATGCTCATTTCAGGGCGGGGCGCCCGGGCGGGGCTCCTGCGGGTGGCGTTCTTTCTGCCCTTCATCATTAGTCTGGTAGTCGCCTCATACATGTGGACCTACCTCTACAGCTCTGTGCTCCACCCGGTCTTCGGGCTGCAAAACCCTTTGGGCAACCCCGAAACATCCAACCTGGGCATCGCTTTGATAAGCGTCTGGCGGAATACCGGCTACTGCATGCTGATCTACATCGCCGGATTGAAGTCCATTCCGGGGTCACTCTACGAAGCTGCCGAGGTTGAGGGCGCCGGCGCGGTGACGCGGTTCTTTCGCATCACTTTGCCGATGCTCATCCCGAGCTTGAGCATCTGTGTCACCCTGATTTTGGCCTGGGGCCTGCGGGAGTTCGACACCGTCATGGCCGCCACCGGCGGTGGGCCCGGTCGCTCATCGATGAGCATGGCGTTCTACGTTTACAAGACTACGTTTGTCTGGGGTAAGGCAGGTTACGGACAGGCGGTGGCGGTGGTGATGATGGCGTTCATCGTTCTGGTTTCCGGGTTTGTGGCCCGGGCGTTTCGCTCGCGGGAGGTGGAACTATGATCATGTCCCGAAGGAGAATCGTCACCCAGCGGGTTATCGGCGTGACGGTGCTTCTGGCGCTCCTGGTCGTGTTTCTTGCGCCGTTCTACGTGCAGCTGGTCTACGCCTTTAAGACGCGGCCGGAAGTAGCGGCCACGGGCCTTGCACCGCCGACAAGCCTGAATCTGGTGAATTTTCGCAACGCCTTCGACGGTACCAACCTGCTGCCGGCGTTCTACCGAACCACCATCGTCACGATTGCGGTGG
Source organism: Alkalispirochaeta sp. (assembly GCA_048614515.1). Taxonomy (GTDB): domain Bacteria; phylum Spirochaetota; class Spirochaetia; order DSM-27196; family Alkalispirochaetaceae; genus Alkalispirochaeta. The sequence goes on from JBMCMH010000102.1 coordinate 5,657, forward strand.
TGCTGATCCTGCAGATCGCCGGAGCGATGGCGGCCTGGGCGTTGGCGAGAAACCGAAAACGCAAGAGCTACCAGGCGCTCTATTACGCCTTCCTCTCGGCAATCATTCTGCCGTTTCAGGTGGTGATGTTGCCGCTCTACGTCCAGTTTCGTACTGTGGGGCTATTGAACACCCTGCCGGGCTTGATCTTGGGAATCGCCGGCTTCCAGATCGCGTACAACGTCTTTCTGATGACCGGCTTCATTTCCACCGTGCCCATGGAGCTTGAGGAGTCGGCGCTGATTGACGGCGCAAACCTCTGGACCATGTTCTGGAAGGTGGTTTACCCCCTGTTGAAACCGATTACTCTGACGATGCTGGTGCTCAATTTCCTGAGTGCCTGGAACGACTTTATGGTGGCGGTGGTTATCGGCTTCAAGGAGGATGTGCGCACCTTACAGTACGCCCTCTATATGTTCTTCGGGCAGTACTCCGCGCAGATCCATGAAGCGTTTGCCGCCTTCTTTGTGGCGGTGGCGCCGGTGGTAATCCTCTACCTGCTGTTGCAGCGCTACATCGTATCGGGCCTCACCACCGGGGCGGTCAAAGGATGAGTGAGGAATCACCGCGGGCCGCATCGGCCACGTCTGCCGGGCGCCGACCGTTCAATGAAGCGCGGTGGATCTGGACGCCCGAGGCGACACGGGTGCAGGATGAATGGGTGCTCTTCCAGCGGACTGTGAGCCGGGCCGAGCTCCGCGGTCTGTCGGGTGCGGACGACGCCGCCCGGCCCGGCCCCGGTGGCGCGCAGCGTGTGCTTTTGCGGGTTACGGCCGACAGCCGCTACCGGCTCATGATACAGGGACGACGGATCGGCGAGGGTCCGCCGCGATCCTGGCCGGAGGAACTCTTTTATGACGAGTACGACCTGACCGACTCAACCGCCGAGACTGAGGATCTGGAGATCGAGCTTCTGGTGCGTCACTTTCATCCCGGGACGGGCTACGCCATTCCCGGTGAGCCGGGGTGCGCGGTGGAGGCGGTATTGGCCCCGGATTCGGACGCACCGGACGGCGCAGAGCAGGTAGTCCTGGTGAGCGATGGACGCTGGCGGAGCGCGCCGCACCCGGGGTATGGCGAGGTTACCACCAAGGCGGCCAACGCGTTGCCCTATGCGGAGGTGTACCGCGCCGATCTGGCAGCAGATAGCCGCAACTGGCAGTGGCGGGACGCTCTTGACCAGGGGCCGGCGGTCACGGAAACCCGACAGATCGTGGCCAAGGACATTCCGGATTTGGTCGAGGAGACGCTGCCCGCTCCGAAGCTCGTGCGCTGTCGGCGGGTGAGCAGCCCCGGCATCTTTCGCTCGGTAAACCTGCGGCCCCTGGTCTTCCCCGGTGACCGGGATATTAATAAGCACAAGCGGTTTAGCGGATTGCTTACCGTGGAAATCGTGAGCCCCAGCGGCGGTCACGCGGCAATTGGATTGACGATTGATCCCCACGACACCGAGGCGGTGACGTTGATCCTGGGCACTGAGCGGTGGACCCAGGTAAACGGACGGACGCATCCGGTAGCGCTTGAACCGGGCTCCAACCGTCTTCTGGTTCCCATAACCGGCGAATTTCACGACCCCGCGTTTCATTTTCAGTTCGTCTTGCCCGAAGACGCCGCGCTCGGTTCCTTCCGGTTCGCTGGTCCCTTCACGCGATCATCCCACGTGCAGGTTTCAGAGCCGGTACCGCCGGCGGCGCAGGAGACGCTCACCGTGGATGAGGTACTGGCGAGGGGTGAGGCCGACGGCGGAGAGGTCCCAGCTGAGCTGATTTCTCCGCACCACGTCGCCTGGGAGCGGCTTTCTGCTAAGGGCGAAGAAGAACCGTGCCCGCAGGTAGAGCTGCCGGCTCAGGTCGACTGGGGGCCAGGGGACGGTTATGAGATGATTTGGGACTTCGGGAGGGAAGTCTCGGGCTTTCTCTCCTTCGAGATCGATGCCGAACCGGGGAGCGTGGTAGACGTGTTCTGTTTCGAGTCGATGCACGACGGGCGAATCGAGCATACCTACAGTCTCAACAACTCCCTGCGCTACGTCGCGTCCGGCGGCCGGCAGTCGTACGACTCGCCGATTCGCCGCGGGTTTCGGTACGCCATGGTGGCGTTTCATGGATCCCAGCAGCAGGAACAGCGCCGGACGGCCACGCTTCTATCACTCTCGGTGCGCGAGATCTTGTATCCCCGGGAACCGGAGGCGCGGCTGGAAACCTCGGATCCGCGGATTAACGCGATCTGGCAGATCTCCAAGCGAACGGTTGCGCTGTGCATGGAGGACACCTATGTGGATTGTCCCGCCTATGAGCAAACCTACTGGACCGGCGACGCGAGAAATACGGCGCTCTACTCGTACTACCTGTTTGGGGCGCAGCAACTGTTTCTGCACGGCGCCCGGCTCGCGGCGCGCTCGCTGGACCGTTCGCCTCTGATCGAGTCGATGATCCCCTCGGCGTGGCAAAACGTCATACCCTCCTGGTCATTTCTGCACGTCATTGCCGGCGCGGAATACCTCTTCTACTCCGGGGATCCGGAGGGATTTCGAACGATCTACCGATCGCTGATGACCACCATGGAGCGCGCCGCCGAGAACCGGCAGCGCATGGACGACGGATCGCTGCTGTTTGGCATGTATGCCTGGAACATGGTGGACTGGGCGCCGATGGAGGTGCCGGACAACGCAATCGTGGCGCACCAGAACGCGCAATTTATATGGGCGTGCCATGCCCTGTCGCGAGCCTGCCGGCAGGTCGGAGAAGAAGGGGACGCCGATCGGTTGGAGACGTGGGCCGACGAGGTTCAGGTAGCCGTGAACACGTGGTTTTGGGACGAGCCCACCGGCGCGTACCGGGACGCAGTGTACCGTGACGGCAGTTTGGGAACCACCTTCTCGGTACAGACCCAGCTCTTTGCGTATCTGGCCGGCGTTGCGGACCATGAGGGAGGCGACCGGGGACAGCGAGTCCTTCCAAAGATCCTCACACCGCCCCCCGGTTTCGTGCGTATCGGGAGCGCCTTCGTTCACCACGTGTATCTGGACCTGTTGGACCGCCTCGGGCGCCACGACGAGCTGATGCAGGAGATCAGGAACATCTGGGGCAACATGCTCGACCACGGTGCCACCACCTGCTGGGAGGGATGGAGCCTGATCCCCGGCGACTACACCCGTAGCCACTGCCACGCGTGGTCTTCAGCGCCGGCGTATTTCCTGCCCACGGTGATCCTGGGTGTTCGCCCGGTCAGCCCCGGCTTCCGGACCGTGGAGGTGCGTCCGATTCCCGTGGGGCTGGACCACGCGCAAGGAACAGTTCCCACCCCTCAGGGCCTGCTTGAGATCGGTTGGACCGCTCAAGGCGGGGTGCTTTCGGTTTCAGTGGTCCATCCGGAAGGTATGGAGGTGTCCGTGGTGCTTCCGGAAGGCTGGGTGAAAGGTACGGTAGAGGTTTCTATCCGGCACTAGTGGGGCCGGCCGGCCGTGCCATTCCCAGAACGAGCATCATTCCTGACTCAACCTCTTCGAGTAAGCGTTGCTCGATGTCGGAGATCTTCTCAATCAGTCTGTGTCGATCAATCGCGGATATCTGCGACGTGACCACTACCGAATCTTTGG
>JBMCMH010000103.1:0-9169 GCA_048614515.1 Alkalispirochaeta sp.
GACGAGAGCGCCGCCGCAGACGAGAGCGCCGCCGCAGACGAAGACGCCTCCCCACCAGAAACCGACTTCGAGGATCTCGATGACTTGGGAGAAATCGTCGGTGATGACACCTTCGGGTCCGACTTTGGCGACCAGATTGATGAGGACTTTGGAGATATCGACCTAGACGATACGGACCTCAGCGAAGACCCGCTCGCCGGGGGTGGCGCGGAGTCCTTTGATCTTCCTTCGGATGACGAGATAGAAGACCTGGAGAACGTCGACGAGTTCGAGTCCTTTGATGACGAAGGGTTCAGCCTGGGTGACTTCGGCGAAGAGTTCGACATCAACGAGGATTCCATTGACGAGTTTGCCGGCCTGGAAACCGCAGTAGAGGGCGAGGGAGAAGAGATTGAAGAGGCCGCCGGTGCGGGGGAGGGCCTTCCGGAGCGAGAACTCTCCGACGAGGAGTTCCGCCACCTGCAGCAGACGCTGGCCTCGCTTCCGCTCAACGTCAAAATCGCCGCCGAGGAGGCGATCGCCGAGTCCACGGGTACCACTGAACAGACAAATGAACTCATCGATCTTCTCGTGGGGGGCGCCGGCCCCGCCAAGGTCGCCCACCACCTCTCTCAGATTCTCAGCCGGAGAATCGAGGTTCCCAAGGGGTATCAGAAACGGAGCGGTCTCGCCTTTGAGGAAGAGAAGGAGACGTTTTCGTACCGTCTGCGATACGTCATCGTGCCGTTTCTGGGTCGCGCCGCGTTGGTCCTGGTGGCCACAGCGATCGTGGGGTTGCTGGCGTACCGCTTCGTGTACAGACCGATCCACGCGGCGATGCTGTATCGCCAAGGATATGAGCAGGCGCAGGACGAGCGCTATGAGCTCGCCAACGAGACGTTTCAGCGCGCGTACGACCTGCGCCGACGGGATGAGTGGTTTAAGCGCTACGCCGAACTGTACGAAGATCACCGGCAATATCAGCTGGCGGTGGAAAAGTACGACCAGCTGGTGTTCGGCATGGATCCGGATGTACGCGCCTTCCTGCGCGGAAAGGTAGCGGATAACGAGTTGGTGGAATCCGTGGAAGGAACGGACGGACGCCGACGACAGGTGTACGATCTCCTGACGGTGGATGAGGAGGCGATCCTCGACCACGGGGCCCTGCAGTCCGAGACGCTTGCCAACTACCGCCGCGCCGACGAACTCTACCGCATCCTCCTGTTTGGCGACGAGTACCACTATGATGCCCTCATGGCCCGCGGCGCCAACTACATGCGGTGGGCCGAAGAAGACAGTGACTACTATGAAAACGCCCGTGAGAGCTACGCGCGGCTCCTGGCCCGCTACGGTGAGACCGATGAGATTCTCATGCAGTTTCTCCGCTATTTTACTCGCGTCGACAACCAGACGGAGGTGGAACGGCTCACCACCATATTTCTCGAATGGCCGGAGGCCGAAATCGATCCCCAGATCTATGCCAACGCCGCCGGTTACCTGCTCGACAAGGGTCGCATCGCAGATATCCGGGAGATGCTCATCCAGGCGTTGCAAGCGGACAACGAAACTCCTGAAATCCACTATGAGCTCGCCCGCTACAATCGCCGCGTTGACGCGCCCGGCGAGGAGCGCTCCGCCCTGGACAACGCGCAAGAGGCGTTTCGGCGGGCGGAGCCGCTCTCACCCCGGCGCCTCCACAAACAGATAGACACCGATATTCGCAGTGGGGAGTACTGGTATGAGCGGGACGAGCTGTTGCGAGCCACCGAAGAGTATTCCCGCGCTGAGGAACGGTACGCAGAAGCACTGGACGCGGGATTTCTCGATCCCACCGGCGAGCTGGCGCGCGTCTTCGCCCGGTTGGCGGATATTGATTACTACCACAGCGGTGAGTTGGATCGTGCACTGCGGCGGTACGACCGCGCCGCAGCGGACGGATTTGCTCCGGATGAGCTGGAATACAAACGAGGTTTTCTCCACTACCGGCAGGAGCGCTACGACCAAGCGGCGGAACACTTCTTTGATATCGGGTCCAGTAATGATTTGGTCGGTCCGGACACGGTGCTGTACGCCCGCGCCAACACCCTCTACCAGCGGCAGAACTTCTTCGGGGCGCAGGCGTTCTACCAGGAGCTCCTCGATCGCCTCCAGAGGCGCCGCGATCAGATCCGCACCCTCCTGGTAGACGAAGATCCCGACCATCGGGCCCTCGTGGAGAATCTGATCCGGGTGCACAACAATTTGGGTGTGGCGATCTATCGCGCCGCCGTACGGGAAGATCCGCAGGACCCCGATCTCTCTCGGGCGCTCAACCATCTGCGAGAATCAACGGAATTGCGTGAAAACTACCTCCGGGACGACGAAACCGGCGAACGGGCCGCCAGCACGACGCTGGGATTTCTCAATATGCGGGAGATCCTCTACCCCACCGACCAATACGACCCGCAGATCTTTGCCGAGCTCCCCCGGGATATCGAACAGCCTGAGTTCTAGGCGCGCGGCCCACCTCGCCCGGTGCCCACTCGTCAGGCCCACTTCGCCCGGCGGCCCAGGCTACCCGTTGCCGCGAGCGGGTTATTCCCCCCGGGGCACCTCGGTCATCCATCCGTGGCGATCTTCCACCGCCCCGTACTGAATGCCCTTCAGTTCAACCAGAATATCCCGCGTTAGTTCGCCCATCTCGCGGTTCCGCAACACCTTCTCCGCGCCGTTATGGGTGATCGACTCCAGGTACGACAAGCCCGCCGCGGTGCCGGTGACAAACGCCTCCACCGCCTCGGACATCACCTCATCAATTGAGATCCGCCGTTCCTCCACCGTCACGCCCCGGTCCGCCGCAAGCTGAATCACGCTGGTGCGGGTGATCCCCGGCAGAATCGTGTCGGACAAGCTTGGCGTCACCAGGGTGCCGTTGGCGAGCAGGAAGAAGATGTTGCTCGATGAGCCCTCTTCGACGTACGTCTGCTCTCGGGCATCCAAAAAGATCGCCTCCATAAATCCCCGTTCCATCACCTCGTATTTCACCATCGTGGGGAGTACGTAGTTGGCGTCACACTTGATCCATCCCGTCCCGCCCGGCGTGGCGCGCACCTTGTCGGTGGTAATCGCCTTGTTGTCGGATTCAGGATCAAAATAGCTTCCCACCGGCGTGGTCACCGTGACAAAGTAGGGATGCTTGGGAATATTCAGCCCGATCCCCGCCTCGGAATAGGAAAAGGGGCGGATATAGACCGAGTCCGCGGTAAGAAAGTTGTCGCGCTCCCATTTCCGATCATATTCCGGTTGGAACCCGAGGGTTGCGTTGCGCCACACCGTCCCCACCACGCCGGCAACAAACAGATCCTCTGGGAGCGCCGGCATCCTCAAGCCCTTCATGGAGCGGTGCATCCGCTTCGCGTTCTCCTCCGGCCGGAAGATCTTCAGCCCGCCGTCGGGCTGGGGAAACGCCTTGAGCCCCTCAAAACAGCCATAGCCGTACTGGGTGGTGTAGTTCACCAGGGGCAGCCCGTCGATCCAGTTGCGCTTCACCAGCAACGCCTGCCGGTCGTCGGCACTCATCGCGGCCTCTTCTGCGGGAGTGAGGTGTTCCTGCTCCAGAAACCGCCCCTCCCATTCCTCTGCCTCGCTGTACTGTGCCACATAAACCCAGGGGTATACGGCTAATGAAAACTTGGATGCCATGAGCGTCATTCTATGAGCGCCGCCATTGGCGGTCAACCAGAATCCCGATATAGTGGGGCCGCTCAGGGAGGCTCGTTTCAATGGTAGATAACGTAATAATTCTGGCCGGTGGCTCGGGAACACGCCTATGGCCCGCATCCACCCAGGATCGGCCCAAGCAGTTTTTTGATCCCGGCACCGGGAAGTCACTGTTGCAGATGACGGTGGAGCGCGCCGGTGAGGTGGCGCCCCGGGCAACGATCGTCATCGTGACGCACGTCTCGCAGATGGACCGCGTCCTCGACGACTGTCTCAAGCTCGGCGCGGTTCGGGAGCGGCTGGTTATCCTGCCGGAGCCGGAAGCGCGGAACACCGCGCCGGCGATCGGGTTTGCCGTGACGTATCTGGAAGATAATGGTGCCGCCGAGGAAACCTCTCTGGTGCTCGCCTCCGATCACCTGATTACGCCGGTAGACGCGTTTGCCGAGGATGTGGGGAAAGCCTCCGCCCTGGCGCAGGAGGGGTATTTGGTCACCTTTGGGGTCCAGCCGATCCGTCCAGAAACCGGGTATGGCTATATCGAGGGCGGCGCGGAACACGGGCCCGGGCGCCTGGTGGCCTCCTTCCGAGAAAAGCCCGATGAGGAGACCGCCCAGCGCTACCTGGATGCCGGCAATTTCTACTGGAATAGCGGCATGTTCGTCTTTCAGAACAGCGCCCTCCGGAAGGAACTCGCTACCTACGAGCCGGCCATCACCGATACCTTCGCCGAGATCCAGTCACTCCCCTTTGAGCAGCGCCGGGTGTCGCTGCCGGTGGTCAACCGCGAAGGCGTCACCATCGCCTGGAAATCGGGCTATATCGACCAGCTCTACACCAACCTCCCCAAGATTTCCATCGATTACGCCGTCATGGAGCGCTCCGAGAAGGCGGCGGTGGTGGAGACCACCTTCCGCTGGAACGACATCGGCAGTTGGGACGAGATGGCGCAGCTCACCGATGACGGCGTCGTCGGTGTAAAAGGGGCCAACTCCTACACGCCCCGCGACGGCCGCCCTCAGCAACCGGCGGTGCAGGTGGAGAGCACCGGCAATTACGTGTACTCCGAGCTGCCGGTGATGCTCTGCGGCGTGGATGATCTCAATGTGGTGGTCAAGAACGGGCGGGTGTTGGTGTCCCGCCGCGGCAAGGGGCAACTCGTAAAGGACGGCGTAGAGCAGCTCCACGCCGCCGGTCGCGAGGACGTTACCTGATTACGGGGTGATGCGCGCCGACCAGCGGCGCAGGCGCAGCGCCGTATCCCGCGCGATGAAGCGGCTGAGGCGGTGCGCGGCAGCTTCGCCGCCGGCGGCATCTGCCGCGGTATCCTTTTCTCCGGCGATCTGCTTCAAATACGCGTCGCGCTGCCGGGAAAGTCGCACCAACGGTTCCCGCACACCGGCGTGTTCTTTGCGCGCAAACATCACCGTAGACCGCGCCCAACTGAGCTGCTCAATATGGTGCGTCAGATCCCGCGTCCACGTTCGGGTGTCCAGGTCCTGCACCACCGACTTCCGCCCGCGGCGCTTCGCCTCTTCCTGCTCTTCTAGAAAGGTTGCATAGTTCTTACGGATGCTGTCAAAAATCTGATTAAAGGTAGCGGCGAAGGTGCGGGAGTACATCTCCAGCCGGTAGCTGTTGGCCTGTTCCTTGAGTTTGCGGTACGTGGCGGTCTCTTCCCGGTACTTCTGCAACTGCAGGAGAATGTTTTTGATCGCCGCGTTCATCTTGGCGTTGGGATCCGCCTGCACAATCTCTTTCACGTCGGCGATGATCTGGTTGACGTCCGCCGATTCCGCCGCCTGCTCCGCGCGCTCCGACGCATCCTGCTCCTCTTCTTGGGAGACAAACTCCATGTCGCGAGTGAGCAGCGCTCGCTGCACCGCCGTGATCAGCACAATCCCGGTGAGGCGAAACTCCAGATCCGCCAGCCGCCCAAACACCTCGCTGGAGTATTCCGCCTCCGCCAACTCACCAAAGATCAGCGACAGCTCGTGCAGCCGAAACTCAAACACCCCGCCCTCAATGGCAGAGTCCAGGGCGTCCGCCTGCGTCTCCACCGCTCGCCGCAGCGCCTCGCGGTCGCGGCTCGCCGGTGACTCCACACAGAGATATTCAAAAAGCTGCTCCGGCCGATGCGCGCGTTCTTTAATCTCAAACCACTCGCCCCCGGCCAACTGATCCAATCCTGCCACCCATATAGCATAACAGGAATCAGCCACCGGGACGAGAACTCTCCCACCGGCTCTTCGGCAGTCTCGCAGAGGCGCCTTATTGTGCCGCCTGCACGAACTTCGCGAATCTTTCCACTGAAAACCCCAAAAACCGTGAATATTTCGCGGTTGAGGCCCGATAATGGTGTAACCATCTTGCGTTCTGCCGGTTTATGAGGCAAGATACACAGGATGAATGTACCGGGGGTGTTGAACAGCTGTTCGCTGCACCAAGTTTTCTTGACAGCGAAATTTGCGGTTGCTATACTACCTGGGAATCCTAAGATCAGGGGTGGCAAATGGGCCGTTGGCCTTACAGCCCCGACACATTCGAGGAGGAATCCATAATGAGAAAAACATTTCTCGTACTGCTCGCGATGACTATGGTAGCAACCATGGCATTCGCAGAAACTCAGGTTGACTACGATCTGAGTGGTGAAGCTACAGCGACTTTCGGGGTAAACCTGGACGGTGACAACGACGGCAAAGATGGCGCCATGACCGGTTTTAGCGTCTCTTCCGACGCCGACCTGGACATTACCTTTGTCGAGGAGAGCACCGAAGAATACGGTGAAGGCGACGTTTACGGCTGGATGGAAATCGAAGATTTCAAGTTTGAAGTTGACGATGCCGGCATCTCCGGTGCATCCGGTGATGTGAGCGCCAAGGTGTTCCTCGGTCCCGCGTACATCGTAGTTGCTACCGCCAACACGGAAGTCAACGAAGCTGAGTTCGGATTGAACGTTGACGAGTCGATCATCGACGCCACCGGTGAAGTGGGTGATCTCAAGCGTGAACAGATCTTCGGCACAGAGGACACGGAAGACAACGTCGTAGCGGTTGGTTTCATGGTGCCTGAGCTCTTGACCGTTGAGCTGGCGCTCTCCAGCCAGGGCGACTGGACTGAAAACCAGTACAACAACTACGCCGGTGGTATCTACACCGAGGCGACGGTTGCCGGTTTCACAATCGAGCTTGACGCGGTTGCGGCTCTCCGGGCCCATGATGCTGCGGACACGACTAATCCAGATCCAAATGACTCGGAATCACAGGGCGACTTCGGTGACAACAGCTACATCGGTCTGGGCGTAGGTTACGATGTACCCCTTAACGATATGCTGACGCTGACTCCTTATGCTGGCCTGGATGTCTTCAATGACACGGACAACGACGAGTTCGACCTCGAAGTAATTGCTGGCGCCAACGTTGGCTGGGGTGGTGCCGATGACATGGAGGTTTTCGAAGGCGGTGGTGACAGCGAGGCCGGTTTCGGTATCGAAGTTGGTTACAAGACCGACGGAAGCGCTGACCAGGACTGGCTCTGGGTGCGTCTCGGCGTAGCCGAAGAGAGCGGCGACGATGGATTCTTCCCGGTTATCGGCGCGGCAGCACTGGTTGAGTTTGCTCAGGGAACCGGTTCAACTGACGGTAATCTCCTCGGACTCGGTGCTGAGCTGGATGCCGACCTTGGTGTAGTTTCTCCGTTCTTTGGTCTGATGTATGCGGACGTCGAGGACGCAAATGCTGGCCAAGACGCTGGTCTTACCCTCAACCTCGGTACCGACATCAACGTGGTGTCCGCTACCACCTTCACGGTTGAGTACGCGAGCGGCGACCTCTTGAACGATGCTGATGATGCGGTTACGTATCTGGACGGAACGTATGATTACGATTCTGCCCGCGGTGCGAGCAACAGCAAGCTCGGTACAATCACGATCTCCACTAAGGTCGAGTACTGATTTACTGAGACTATTGTGTCCAAGCAATTGGAACTATGGGACGGTCTTCGGGCCGTCCCTTTTTTTGTCTTACGTAATACTTAATGCATAATGCGATCGCCGAAATTCGGCCCGGTGAATGCAGTGGCGGATCACCCGCAATAGAAGTCGCCGCCCGGCGGCGTGCCCAGCTTACCGATATCTCTGATTCTACATAGCATCCTCTTTGCTTGCGAGTGTTCGTTCTGCACGCCCTTCATCCGACAAGTCCAAGACTGTCCGTTTTGCGTACGGCCGCCCATCAATCTGTCCAGCGTCCTCAATAAGCACTTTTAGGCTTTCTCGGTTTCACAGGATTGTCAGCTCGTGAGGAATGACTGGCGGAAACAGAAGACCCGAAAACTGTGCAGGGCTTGACGCGGTAGATCGCCCGACGGACGAGAGGTTCTTGATAAGCGTTTAGTTCTCCGCTTGATGGCCGGCATTTCTGCGTTTTTGGAGGGGGACGCCTCCGGCGCTCGCGCCGGAGGGAAGCGCAGGCTATTCTTCGATCTGTCGGACAGCTGTACTGTCAAACATCACTGTTGAAATTTCGTCACCACTTGCCAGTCCAAAGGGGATACCGCGGCCGTCCAGAAAGTCGGACGAGATTCCGGCTACGGTCTGCTCGCCGTTAGGATAGGCGTTGATGAACAGGGAGCTATCTGGTCCACCTGTCCGGTTGTCCTGGCGGACAAAGAGATACCACATCTTGTCTGTGGAGGGATCGATACTGATGTCCACAATAGAGTACCCGTCGTCCTGATAGCTGGCGATCGTCGACTGAAGTGCTTCAGTCTCGAGGCCGGTTTCGTGGATGCGCCAGGCGGATACTTCATTTCCGCCTGTGCCGAACATAACATAGAACGTTTCGTCCAGAACCGAGAAGGCCAGGGGGGTGAGGCCCGAAGCAAGCCGTTCCGAAAGGTCCTCGTTGATCGTGTCGGCGGTGTAGGACTCTAGGAGCCACCGTTCTGGCACTCCAGAATTCGCAATGGAATAGAGAATAGTAAACTGCCCGTCTTCTGTAGCTTCCATACCGGCGGGAATATACCCACGCTCGATCGTGTTACTCACCTCTTCCTCGAATACAGCTCGGTTCTCGTGGAACGCTACTGCCCAGGCGGGGCGATCGAGTTCGGTGAGAACATTTCCATCCTCGTCTCGGAGGAGCCGCGAGCCATCCTGCCGGGAGCCGTCTTCCGTGGATTCCGGCGTGTCGTCGCCTTGTTCCCGTTCCTCGGTTGGCTGGTCGGATTCCAGCTGGTTCTCGGGGTCCTCGATCTCGATGCGACTTCCTTCGTCTCGGGATCCTTGTTCGTCCTGAGGTTGTTCCTGTTCGCGATTGCCGCCGGCAATTGCTGTGGCTGTGATCAGGGTGAACATTCCCAGGAGCCACAGCGTACGTTGAGCGCGCCGGGATGGGGCTTCTCTGTGTCTTTGTAGGTTTAATTTCATTACGTACCTCCGTACGAGCGGGAGGCTACCACGTTGCCGTGACGGCTTCCAAGCTGTGTGGCC
>JBMCMH010000104.1:0-9136 GCA_048614515.1 Alkalispirochaeta sp.
CCGGGGCTGCTCCGGCCGGGGCGGATAGAGCCGAGCGCCGTCAGAACACGTGCGATACGCCGGCGGTGAGCACCCCGAGTTCCTGTGCCGTATCGGTAACCCCATACAGAGAAAGCGTGAGTCCCGTGGCGGGAGTCCAGCTGACCCCGGCGGCGGCGGTATACGTCTTCGCGTCCGTGCTCGTGAGTCCCCGCAGAAAAAGCGAAAATAGCCGGCTCGGCGACCAGGTGATTTCCGGGAAAAACTCCACCGCAGTATCGGCGGTATCCCACAGTGCCTCGGTTCGCGCCGACCAGCTCCCCAGGCGATTGGAGACACCGTTGTACAGCACACCCCCGCTGACGACACCGTCTTGAGACTCGGAGCTCCAGGATGCGCTGCCGTACCAATCGAGAAAGAGATTTCCCTGCAATGCAACGTACGGGCGGTGTTCTTCGGTGGTACCGTGATACAGGTAGCCAATTTCGCTCTTGACGCCGGCGACCTGCCCCTGCATTCGTCCCCCGGCACCAATCTCCGACGCGGGGCGGGGACTCGCTGCGGTCAATGCCGGTGGTGCTGCGCCGGGAGTATTGGCGTCATCGGAGACCTGGTGGCCGGACAGCACGCTCATGGGAACCAAGATCACCGGTTCCACAAAAGAAAAGCGCCCCACGGGGAAATACCCCGCCAGCACCCACAGCGTCTCGTCTCGGAGCGTATCGGCGGTGAGATCCACCTGGCCGGGACCGGCTCCATTCAGCACGTCTCCGGCGTTGTACAGGACGCCCTCGCCCCAGGTGAGCCTGGTGCGTCCGGCGGTGTAGCGCATCGTGTAGTCTTCACCGGCGGACATGCGCCACCGCACCTCCGCCCGGGGCACGTCGACGATCGTTGCCGCCGTGCCGTCGGCGTTTCGGGCCAGGGTGGAGCGAAGCTGAAACCAGCTCCGTACATCGCGACTGCCGGCATTTCTCAGGTCCAACTGGGCGGTGGCGGTGGCTCCCGCGGCGACGTCCTCTCCGGGGGCACCGTCTTCGCCGGTCAGGTCTGCCGCCCCGAGAATCAGCGAGTTGTAGATGTCGATCGACACCTCGGAACTCACCTCGGCCCCTACCGACCCGATCGCCGCCATGACCAGGAGGATGCACGCTACCGCTCTTACCATGATAGCTCCTCCAGGCTGAAGATCGAATTGTCCAGAGCGACGCCGATTTCCAGTTCCTCGATCCGGACGGTGGTGGAGCTGTTGCGCTTGAGTTCATCGGAGATCACCTGCTGCATGGGAACGGGGATGTCGTCGACCGTTTCGATGTGGGACGCGGTGACCGTTTTGAGATGGCGCCCACTCAGGGCGTACTGTTCCGTCCGCCGCGCCACATACAGCTCCTGGTCTATCCACATCGTCTGGCGGGGATAGGGGACGTTTCGGCGGCGTGCCTCAAAATCGACCCGATACGTAGGGTGCCCGTCAATCTCCTCTTCACCGTCCAGCGATACGTCGTAGGTGTCGAGAAGCGTCTTCCCCCCGGTGAGATCTTCGTACGATACATCCGACCCGAGCATCGATTCCCGCAATGCCGCTCCTTGCAATCGTACCAGTTCGGCGGCGTCGGGATAGTAGAGATAGATCTCGTTCTCCGTGCGCAAGACCTTCTGCCCCCGTTCTCCGGGGCTGGTAAACTCGATGAGCGCCTCCTCGGCGCCGCGGCTGTAGGCGATCATCGTGCTCTGCCGCTCCCCGAAGCGGTCGTTCACCACCATCGTCATCTCCGCCCGGCTGGTGTCGTACGTGCGGTGTTCCTCCAGTCGCTGGACGATATCCTCCGCCGACGGTGGAGATTGGGCAGCCATGACCGTCGGCAGAAGGACGGCAATGAATGTGGTCGCGACATGACGGACGATGCGAATGCGAAACGTGTTCATCTGTTACTCCTCTCGCAGAGCCGCCACGGGCTCAATGCGGGTAATTCTCAAGGTGGGGAGATAACTCGTAACCCCACTTACTACGACGGCGCCGACAAATACCAATAGGGTGGAGCGCAGGTTTATTACGAGATGCAGAACGGGCGAGATTTCGAAATCCACGCTGTCCATGGAAGCCCCCATGTCGATACCGACCTGGTTCAGGGCCAGTGCCGTTCCCGTGCCGCCCACGAGGCCTATGAGCGCTCCCAGGAAACCGAGAATCAGCGCTTCATAGAAAAACATCCGGATCAACTCGCCGGAGCGCATACCCATTGCTTCCAGCGTGCCGATCTCCCGGCGACGCTCGAAAATCACCATCATCGTGGTGTTGATGACGACGGTGCTGGCCAGAAGCAGAAAGAAGATGCCGATCACGTTGTACATGTTCGTGGCGGTTTGCATGAACCCGTAAGTAGTTTCGATCTCGCTGAAATGGCGTACCTCCAGCTCCGGAGCGGCTGCGCGAATGTCACGCAGCACTCCTTCCCGCCGATCGGGATCCCGGTTGGCCTGGTCGGTGAGTCCCACCAAGATCTTTCCCGTTTCGCCGGGCATCCGCGCCAGGCGTTGGATCTGATCCAATGGTGCCCAGAAGGTTGTTTCGTTCAGCGATTGCACGGGAAAGTCAGCCACAGCCGCTGCTCGAAACGTCATGGCGTTGGTTCCGCGGAGGGCGGTACGTACCACGACGGTAAACGGTTCGCCCAGCTCCACGCCGAGGCGTTCCATCACCCGGTTTCCCACCAGTACAGGGGTGACGCGGGAGTCGGTTGCGCCGTCGGGCTCGGTCACATCCCGTAACGCTCCCGCAACCACGTATTGCTGGATTTCACTGAATCCCGCTTCCCGGTCAAACTCGACGCCGATCGCCTGCAGGCCGATTCGCTCATCGTCTTGCATCACCGCCCCGGGAACGGTAATTCTGTTGACGACCTGTTCCACCCCGCCTACCTCGGCAATCGATGCCCGGGTGGTGGCCGCCTCCGGCACCGACAGGTGCAGCGGATTCAGATGCTCGTACCGCCCGTACTCCCGGTGCCGGATTTCCACGTCTCCGGTGTAGAACGTGGTCAGGTTGTGCTCCAGATCACGTTTCATGCCTTCCAGTAGGGAGAAGAGGACCACGATTGACAACGTTGCTACGGCGATCGCCGTCACCGACAGTGCACTCCGTCGTCGGTTTCTGCCGACGTTGCGCCACGCCAATGTTGGTATATTCATCACGTATTCCTTATGCTGTCGATTACCGACATCTTCAGCGCGCGGCGGACGGGAAAGATCGCCGTGGCCACGGCGATGCCGGTTCCCACGAGGAGCGCCTGCCCGAAGACCAGCGGATTCCAGGAGCCGTAGATCACTTGCGTGACCCGATATCCCACATCGGTGTCGCGCATGATCGAGCCGTAATCGATGCCTACTTCCACCAGATAGGTAACCGCGCCGGCACCGAGCACCATTCCGATCACGCCTCCGATTAATCCAATTCCCGCTGCTTCGAAGATGAGGGTTACAAAGACTTCCCGGTCACGCATGCCGATCGCGCGCATCATTCCCAGCTCTCGAGTGCGCTCCAGCACCGACATCAGAATCGTATTCGACACCCCCACTGCGGCGATAATGAAGACCAGAAGAAGGATGATTCCGGTGCCCATTTCCTTCGTCTCCGCCAGCGCCACCACGTCCGCGGCGATCGTCCGCCAGGTTGCCACCGTTAAGTTCGGCGCCCCGGCAATATGGTGCTCAATCTGCTCCGTGAGGTCGGAGAGCGACCGGCCCAGCTGGTCGGCCACGGCGATCTCGGTAGCCGCGCCGTCCATTTGCAGGTACTCGGACGCTACATCCTCCGGCAGGAAAACGGCGGTGCGGTTAATCATCGGATTGGGCGTATTCACGATGCCGGTGATTTCCAGATCGATCGTCTGGTAGTAGCCATGCCGGGTGCGCGTGACGACCGTGATGGGGTATCCCACCTCGGCGCCGATATCCTCCGCCAGCCACGCTCCCATGAGCGCGTGATTCTCGCCCCGCTGCAGATACGTTCCGTCTGAAACGGTCTGCGGCAAGCGGTATACGCTGTCATCGGTCTCCGGATCGATTCCGTAGGCGGTAATCATCACCGATCCATCCTCCGGAAACGGATCGCGAAAGACGATCAGTTCTCCGCTAAACACGATCCGGGAGGTGGCGTTCAATCCTGCTGCTTCCAGGGCCGCCTCTACTTCTCCCGCGTCGTCCACCGCATGCTTCAACGGTCGGTCGTCCCGTTCCCCGAGATACTCTTCATGCATTACTTGGGCGGCTCCCGTTTCGTACCAGATGATATTACGGTTGCTTTCCTCTTCAACGCCCACGAGAAGGCTGTCCACAGCGATAAACATCATGAGCCCCACGGCCACCGCGCCGGCGGTAATAATCGTGCGACGCCGGTGGCGTCGCAGGTTGCGCCACGCCAGGGCGATTATCCGCCGGGAGGTCATCGGCGTGCTCCTTCCCGCTCTCCGGCGATCTCTCCGTCGCGCAACTGGATCAGCCGTCGGGAGAACTCCATCACCATCGGATCGTGGGTGGAAAAGATAAAGGTTGTGCCGTGGCGCTCGTTCAAGACGCGCATCGTGTCGAGAATCGCCTCACCGGTGGCTGAATCCAGATTGGCCGTGGGCTCATCGGCAAGGATAATGCGCGGGTTCTTGACCAGGGCGCGGGCCACCGCCACCCGCTGTTGTTGGCCGCCGGAGAGCTTGCTGGGAAGCCGGTGCTCCATGCCCGCAAGTCCTACCTCCCGGAGGATCGCCATGGTCCGTTCCGTGATCTCCGCCTCCGGTATGTTCAGGAGGTTCAGCGCGAACGCCACGTTCTCATAGGCGGTGAGCACCGGAATCAGATTGAAGCTCTGAAAGACAAAGCCCAGGTGGTGACGGCGGTAGTCGGCGCGGCCGGTCTTGTTGAGGCCGACCATTTCCTGGCCATCGATCGTGACTGAGCCCTGGTCGGGGTGGTCCAGGCACCCCAGGATGTTGAGCAGGGTGCTCTTGCCGGAGCCGGAGGGGCCGGCTATCGCCAGGAACTCTCCCGCCTCGATAGACAGGCTTACGCCGCGCACCGCGTACACTTCGGTGTCGCCGGTTTGGTACGTTTTATGAACGTTCTCAACGGTAATCATGATCGTGTCTCCCTCTGAGTTATGCGGTGGTGTTTCAGGGCGGTAAAGAATTCGTCCGCCACACCGCGGTCGGTGAGTGTGATCGAGCCCGGTTCAACACCGAGCAGGCGGGCGATCGCCCATTCCATGAAATCGAACAGTCGGTGGTACTCGGCCCGGATCGTTCCGGCGGCCTCCGGTCGGTCGTGTTCGTCGGCGAGAATGAGGCGGGCCGCTTTGTCGGAGATGGTCGCGAAGCTCCGGATTACGTATTCTCCGCACAGTTCCGGATCGTCCACCTGAAACTCTCCCCGCTCGGTGCCTTCTCGGATGAGACGCGCCAAGACCGGAGCGACTCGCGCGTTGGAAGACTCGAGCATACGCACCCGCAGGAGCGTGTTCTCCGGGCGATACAACGTCTGCAAGGCGGTCACCATCAGCTCAGGCGTCTGGGCCTTGAGGACCATACTTTCCTGGAAGTAGCGGCCAAGTCGGTCCGCGGCGGAGCGCGAGGTGTCGTCGGCGATTGCATTAATTCGCGTAAGAATCTGGTCGCTAAGCTTTTCAATGAGCGCCTCCAGCAGTTCCTGCTTCCCGCGGAAGTAATGATAGAACGTGCCTTTGGCGATGCCAATTTCTTGAATGATATCGTTAATGGTACAGGTGTCGTATCCGAGCGAGAAAAACAGTCGGTGGGCGGTGGCGATAATCTCGTCTCTTCGTTGGGCGTGCTCTTTTGCCATGTAGGTGCCTTCGTCTTCGTGTATGAATTTCGACCGACCGTCGGTCGAACCTGGAGTAAATATAGACCGACCGTCGGTCGGCGTCAAGTATAACATGGCTGTATATAGAACCTTGTTGCAGATCAGTGGAGAAGTTATTGTCGGATCGGGATTTAACCTCGGAACGCGAAGTCCGGCGCTACAATTGCTTATGGGAGAAGATCGAAGCGCCGGACGTGCAACAGGATTGTGGATACCGCCTAGGATCCACAGTTAACAGCTACACGTGCCGCCACATCCACAGCCGCCGGCGGACTCCGGAGCGTGATCGCTAATATCAGTGATCCGTACATCGAAGTGCAGTGGAATCCCCGCCAGAGGGTGGTTTCCGTCGAGGACGATCTCGGAATCGGTGACGTCGGTAATGATCATAATCGTTCCGCCAAGATTTACCCGGAGCCCCGGTTCCGGTTCGCGGCCCAGGGGGAGGGCATCCTTGGGAAATCGGCGCACCTGGGCCTCATCTCGAACTCCGTACCCCTGCTCCGGCTCAATCACGAAGCTCAGCGCCTGGCCGACGTTGGCGCCCTCAACCTGTTCATCCAAACCGGGGACTACATCTCCGTAGCCCTGCCGGAAGGTAAAGGGTCCGCTATAGTCACTGCTTCCCAAGAGAGTTCCGTCGGGAGCGGAAAAGGTATATTCAATCGTAATGTACTTGTCTTTCGTTACCACCATGATGCTTACCAAAATAATCAGTTGAATCACAAGGTGCAAGGGTTTCGTTTGACAATCGCGTGCCAATGGCGTAGAGCTAATGGTATGAAACGAATAGGATTAGTGATCGTGATCGGAATCGGCGTGCCGACAATGGTCATGGCGCAGTTGGGAGATCCCCCTTCCGGCTTTCGCCGTTATGAAAGCGCTGAGGCGCAGGTCGCGTTCTACTATCCCCAGGAGTGGTTTGTCGCCGAGCAGGACGGTTCTCCGATAGTAGTGAGCCGTGAGGCGTTGGTGGCACAGCTGGATCGGGAGGAGCCTGATCTGCAGCCGGGCGACACGGTCATTACGTTGGGTGTGCTCCCGGCGATGTTTATGGCGATGATGGGAATCCCCGTGGATGATGTCGAGGCAATAGCGGACGGAATGTTCGAAAATATGATTGCGCACTCCGGGGAGGTTCGCGATGAGAACATTGATGTCCATTCTTTTGGTGGCCGTCGGGTGGCTTCTGTGCTATTTGATGACGCCTATGCCGAGTTCTCCGGAATGATTTCCGTCGTTCACGAGCAGGAAGATGTAATCGGCTTTGGGATGGTGCTGGGTTTTCCGGAAGATCTGCGTCGGCGGAGGGAACGCACCGCGCAGATCGTCTCATCACTAGAATTTGGCGGGGACTTTTCGCGTATGTTAGGCCAGTGAGAGTAACAGACATGAACAACACATCTACGCTGACCCGGAAGTGGTTAGCTTTCAGTATCGCCGGATTGATTTTGATTGGAGCGGGCGTCTCCGTGGTTGGGGAGGCGGTTATCGCCAAAGCTCAGGGTGCGCCGTGGTTTCTCCTGGGTACCGTGGGGCTTGTGATCCTGAACGCCGGCGTGTCCGTGTTTGGTCAGGGCGTTGTTTACCGAGGCTTACTCACGCGTGAGGGGCGGTAGTAGCTCTTTGGTGTCGTAATGCGGGCCCCCTGCAACGCCTTCACAACTACCGCCACCGCACGCTCATAGTGGAGGTATTGCGTCCGACTCCGTCGGCAGCGGGCGATCTCGAGACGAACTCGGTGTGACTTGCCGGCTCCCACATACGACAACACCTGATCACATTCTCGATCAGAGGCGTGGATCAGCGCCATGGACAGATCACGATCGCTCACGTTCAGAAGCCGATTCTGGCAATCCACCGCGGGGACTACCCGCAGGAGATCCAGAATCGTGCGATACGGTTCGGTGCGCGCCATCGCTCAGAATGTAACAATCTCCGAGATACTTGGATACGCAAACGGCACCGATTCCAGTTGCTCCAAGGTGTTTCCGTTTTGCATCGCCGTTTGGACGGGGGCCAGGAGCTCCGATGCGGCCTCTCCAAAGGCTGCCGCGCCGAGGATGCTACCGGAGGCGTCGGTCCAAAACTTTACCTCGCCGGTGGCCGACTCGTGAACGTGACTGAGCATCGATGAACCGTAACTTTTGCGTACCACGGTCACATCCGCGCGGTTCGCCAGGTCCAGAACGGGGCCAATCTGTGCCAGTTGGGGCTCGGTGTAAACCGCCTCGATGACCGGTTGATCGGCTGAACGCTGACCAGTGCCGGATCCAAGGATCGCCTCCGCCACCCGACGACCTTGCAATACCGCCTTATTCGCGGTGAGCGGCGCTCCCGTCACATCGCCACAGGCGAACACACTCGGTTGAGTGGTGCGACCCTCCGCATCAACCACGAGAAACCGGCCATCCGGAGTGCGCGCGAGCTCAGGCGCCCCATCCCCGAAAAAGGTGAGATCCCCGGCACGACCGGTGGCGATAAAGGCGTAGTCTGCATCCACCGTGGCACCCCCACGGCGGGTCACTCGGACACCGTCACCGGTATGTTCCACCTGCTCCACGGCCACGCCCGTCTCGATTTCTACCCCTAAATTGCGGAGCGTATCCTGCAACCGGCTCACGTACTCTCTATCAGAACGCGGGAGCAGTGGATCATAGCTCAGCATCGTCACGGACGTCCCCATTCGCGCAAAGACGCTGGAATACTCCACTCCCGTTACACCGCCGCCGACCATCACCAGTGAACGCGGTAGCTCGGTCAAATGCTGCGTATGACGGGGCGCGATGATCCGGGAACCATCCGGCTTCACGCCGGGAAAGAAGATCGGCTCAGACCCTACCGCAATCACAATAGCACCCGCGGTGAGTGTTTGGGCATCTTCCGGACGCTCTGTCGATTCAGAGGGGTGCACCGTGACTGAGTTGGAACCGGTGAGCATCGCCTGCCCCGCGAGCACCGTGACACCCGCCTCAGAGAGGGCCGAGCGAGTCCAGGCAACTCGGTCGGCTACCATTGTGCGTACCCGAGCGGAGGCGGAGGGAATATCCTCACTCGCAGTCTTGCCGAAATGGTTGGCGTGATAGAGCCAGCCCTTACTCGGTAACAGACTTCCCACGGTGGCGCGGCCTCCCGGCGGGGTAGCCGTGACAAGCGCCGTCGATTTTCCACCGACAGCCGTGCGCCGGGCAGCTTCAAATCCTGCCGGTCCCGATCCTATTACAATTACGTCGTAGTTCATATATAAAACTTATTAGATATAAAGCGCTTCGACAAGGGTTCCGGG
>JBMCMH010000105.1:0-9054 GCA_048614515.1 Alkalispirochaeta sp.
TGGGACAGGTGTGGCTCGGCGGCGATCACTACAAGTGGCGGGCGATGCGCACCAACGGTATCGGTGAGCACTACGTCACCGGCGATGCCTCCTGGAAAGAGAAGTTTGATCGCTGGGCGGAGACGGTGCCCCAGACGATCGGCAATCCGCTCTACCATTGGACGCACCTGGAACTGCAACGCTACTTCGGTATAACCGAGCTGTTGAGCCCCGCCACCGCCGACTCGATCTGGAAGCGCGCCAATGAGCAGATCACCCGCCCCGATTTCTCGGTGCGCTCCCTGCTCACCCGAATGGACGTGCGCTACGTGGGAACCACCGACGACCCCACCGATTCCCTCAAACACCACACCGCACTTGCCCAGTCCGGCTTCCCCGTGGTGGTGCGACCGAGCTTCCGTCCCGACAAGGCGTACAACCTGGCCGATCCCGCGGCGTACCAACAGTGGATCGGTAAGCTCGCAACCGCCGCCGGGATAGACGACATCGGGACGTTCGATCACCTCCGGCAGGCGCTGCTCCAGCGCATCGAATACTTCGCCGCCGCCGGCTGCGTGGTGAGCGATCACGCGCTCACCCTGCCGGTAAACCGGGACTACACCGAGTCCGCCCTGGACGCAACCCTCGCCAAGGTCCTCGGCGGTACCCCCGCCACGGACGATGAGGCGGCCTCCTTCACCACGGCGGTGCTGGAGTTTCTCGCCGGAGAGTACAGCCGCCGCGGCTGGGTCTTTCAGCTGCACATCGGCGCGCTGCGTAACAACAACTCCCGCATGTACGAGGCGCTCGGTGCGGACATCGGGTTCGACTCCATGGCGGACGGACCGATGGCCGCGCCCCTGGCAGGTCTTCTGGACCGCATCGACCGCAGGGAGGGACTCCCCAGGACGATTCTCTACGGGCTCAATCCGCGGGACAACGAACTCCTGGCCACGATGGCGGGCAATTTTCAGGACGGTTCGGTGCCGGGCAAAGTCCAGCACGGCTCGGGCTGGTGGTTTAACGATCAGAAGGACGGCATGCTCCGGCAAATGACCAGCCTCGCCAATTTGGGCCTACTGAGCAGGTTTGTCGGCATGCTCACCGATAGCCGCAGTTTCTTGAGCTTTCCGCGGCACGAGTACTTTCGCCGGGTTCTGTGTGACCTCGTCGGCGGCTGGGTGGAGCGCGGCGAAGCACCTCACGACATGCAATTGCTGGGATCGATGGTTGAAAATATCTGCTGGTACAACGCGCACGACTATTTTGCGATTTCCGACGTCCCCCGCGAGGCACCCACCGCCGAGGAGGCGTAACATGAGCACGCAAGACTCGCGCACCGCACTGCTGTCCCTGATTACTCACTATGATCTAATCGCCGCCGACGCGGAGAAACGGATCGCCCGCCAGGTAGCCGCGTTGGATGCCGCGTCCTCCCCGCGTCTCGGAGACGAGGCGGTGCAGATCTACCTGCGGAGCCTCACCTGGCGGGAGATCGTGGTGTTCGGCATCGCCCGGGACGCCCGGACTCGCTTTCTGTTCACCGCCGCCGCACAGGATCCGGGACCCGCCGCCGTCGGGGCCCTCACCCTGGAACCGGCCCCCGCGGCAAGGCGTCGCACCTCCCCCACCGCCTCCGCCGCCGACGCCGCGGACGCCGGGATCTGGCTGGCCACCGCGCCGCTGAGCCCCGCCAACGCCCGGGCGCTGCATGAGCTCTTTCCGTGGACCCGGCCCGTGTCTCTCCGCGCCCGCCCCACCACCATCGGCATGGGCGACCGCCTGGGCGTCGCCACCGCGGGGCACCTGCGCGCCGCGCGGCAGTACGACCTGGCGCCGGTGCTCGCGCAACAGAGCGTCCGCGAGAACGACTTCATCGGCCGCCTCTTTCCCGATGTGGTGGCCAACGCCACCTGGGGCGTGTTTCAGGAGGGCTACCGCGACGGCTACGGCGCCGACGGCGACCACCTCAAAAACATTCCCGCCATCGATACCGCCCTGGCGGCGGGCATGCCCATGATCACCCTGGACCTCACGGAGGTCATGAAACCGGACGTCGCCGACTGGACGCCCGCTCAGGTACGGGAGGGATTCCGGCAACTGGACGCCGGCGTCCAAGATCAGATCACGGCCGACTACATCGACGTCACCTATACCCTTCCCAGCGGAACGGAAATCTCCTTCGACGAGGTGGAGGCGCAGCGCTGCGCGGTGATGTACGGGCCGGCGATCGCCCTCAGCGCCGAGGTACATGAGCACCTCAAGAGCGCCACCGGCGACGCCTTTGATCTGGAAATCTCCGTCGACGAGACCACCACCCCCACGCTTCCGGCGCACCACCTGTTTATCGCCCGGGAGCTGGAGCGGGAGGGAGTCACCGTCAATAGTCTTGCCCCGCGCTTTATCGGGGAGTTTCAAAAAGCGATCGATTACATCGGAGATTTGGAGGAGTTTCGCCGACAGTTTCGCGTGCACTGCGAGATCGCCCGGCGCTATGGAAACTACAAGATCTCCGTGCACTCCGGCAGCGATAAGTTCTCAGCCTATCCGGCGGTGGGAGAAGAAACCGGTGGGCGATTGCATCTCAAAACGTCCGGTACCAGTTGGCTGGAAGCGCTGCGCACCGTAGCGATTTACGACGCCCCCCTGTACCGCAAAATCCACGCCTTTGTCGTCGATTACTATCCCACGGCGGTCAGCTTCTACCACATCACCCCTGATTTCGATTCTATTCCCCCGTTGCAGTCCGTCGCCGACGAGGGCCTGGCCAACTACCTGGAAGATCCCAACGCCCGACAGATGCTCCACATCTCCTACGGCGGCGTCCTCCAGAACGAGGACCTTCGGAACAAATTGTACGCCGCGCTGCACCGGCATGAGGAAGAGTACGCCGAACTGCTACGCCGCCACTTTGAGCGCCACATCGAGCCGTTGGGGATCACGCGCCGATAGCCGGCCGCGCTACGCCATGTCCGCGACCCAGAGCCCGTGAAATCCCAGCGGCGTCGGTTCCGGTAACGCTAGCCGGGCCGTTTCCTCCAAGGTGTCTGCCCGCAGGATCAACAGCAATCCTCGGGAATCCCGGGGATCAAACGCCAACAGCAGCAGATAGCCTTCGTCCTCGGGCTGTCCGGATGATACAAACACCGGCTCCCCCAAGATGAGGGGGTAGTAGTCCTGATATCGGGTCGAGCGCGTCTCAGTGTCTACTTTGGCGATACCGTGCATCGTCGCCGCGGTCCGGCGAGTGGGCGGTTCGGCAATGCCCCAAATGTAGCGATGCTGGTATCCCTGGTAGGCAGGGTTGATCGCCGGCAGTTCCAGGGGATAGTCGCTGAGCGCCTCGCTGGTCACACGGCTGGTGGTGAGATCGATCGTATGCCGCGTAAGAATCGGTAGGAGCGGCGTGCGCGGTTCCTGGTCGTTGAGCATCGCATAAAAATCGTCGGTATCGGGAAACTCCTCGAGCCAGCAGGCGTCCACCACGATCTCCGTCGCCCCGCCGCCGTCACCGTCTCCGGCACTACTGGCTCCCACTTCGTACCCATTGGGAATATGAAACACGTACCCCCCCGGACCAGGGACAGTCCGCTGGGTATCTTCGGCGTCAAATATGCGAACAATCGTGTCCGCCGCAGGATCCTCACGGATCGACGCCGCCGGGGGAATCAATCCGACAAACGCCGAAAGCAGATGAAACGCCACCCCCACATCGAAGAACACCCGCGTCCCCGAGGCGGTAACCGCACAATCGTGCATGAACGTCAATCGGGGAAGTACCGTCTCGGACACCACAACCGCTCCGGAATCCGGATTCACCCGATACAGCAGGAGCCGCTGTTTTAGCCCGGGAGACAATCCAAAATTGAACACCTCCCGCGTCCCCGGAATATGCTTCGGATGCGCGCTAAACGGCCGGCCGTTTCCCATGATCCGTTCTACCAGCGTCCGGGAGCGGAGCGGGCCGTCGGCGGTCCAGTGCCCGCGATAGGCCAGCGTCTCCGGATCGATCCGGTGCGGAGCGCCCCCCTCCCACAACAGGAGTAAGTCTCCATTCACCAACAACGGGGTGGTATTCGCAGCATTTTTTAGGTTGAAGCGGAACGCATTCTGCCGGAGCCCACCCGGAAGATTGGTGCCAAAACTGCGATGAAGGGGGCGCTGCGCGCGTTCTTCCCTGAGAAACTGCGGGGTCTCCACGTAGGAGGACCGGAAGTGTACCGTCCCTCGGGAAAAGGAAAATCGCTGCACAAAGCCATCCCCGTCAAAGAGGTGGTCATAGTCCAGCCCGTGGTTGCGCAGCCGACCGGGCCCCGCCCGGAACAGGACGCCGGATATCTCCGGGGGAACGGTCCCGGACAGAACGGGCAATGCCTGTGGCGAGGCGCCGTGCGCACCCCGCCGACTCATCGCGTTAAAAACCTCCGAGGGAGTGCTCATCGTTGTGGGCCTTTCATCGTGCGAATATGCCAACGCAGGCGTATCGGCGGCAACGGCAGACATACACATGCAAAAACGGGCTATAGTAGGGACATGATCCGGTCGCTTCTCCAAAATGCATACCTTCGGCGCCAGTTGTTTGACTCCGGGTTCTTCTATGGAGACTTGGAACACGATTTTGGGTACACCAGCAAGACCCTCACCCGCCTTGGCTTCTCCGATGAAGAAATGCGGACCGGCGCCTATCAGAAGAGAATTCACCCCGAAGACCTCCCGACCTACAACGCGCTCTGGCAGCGCGTCAATAACGGCAAAGACGACGAGTTGTACGTGGAATACCGTGTATCCGACCAAGAAGGACAATGGCACTGGATAGAGACCCATGCCGTGGTCTTGAGACGTCAAGCGGACGATTCGATCGGCGAGATAATCGGTACGGACCGGAATATATCGCCGCGCAAAGAGGCGGAACTGGTGCTGGAACGCACGGTGCGAGAATCGCTGCAGCGCTTGGAAGTGACCGACGCGCTCCTCAAGGCGGGGACGCTGGCTACTGAGCATGAAACGCTCGTTCAGAATCTCGAACAGGGGCTCAGAGAGATGGAGCGCATCGTTCCATTTGACCGGTGCGATGTGTATACCACCGAATCTGGTGGGGACCACCATCTGCTGATTACAATTCCTGAATGTCTCGATAGCTCACCACCACCGCCGGAGCCGTTCCACGACGAGGTTGCCACGAGCAAGTATCCGGTCATCCAAGATGACGGACCGGATACGGACGGGTATCGATCCGCTATCGGCGTTCCGCTGGTCTCACGCGGGGAGTACGTTGGAGCTGTATACCTGTGGCATTCTGAAGCAGGATACTACGGGGGAACCGATCTCTATCCGCTTTTGACGGGAGCAACCGTATTCGCGGTGGCATTATCCAATTACCAGGAATACCGCCGCTCGGTGGAGGAATTGGCAACCGATGAGCTCACCGGGTTTCTTACGCGCAAAAGTTTCACTCGGCAGGCTCGGGCGATGTGGCTGGATCCGCAGAATGTCTCCGGTCTCCATTCAGTAGCCATGGTTGATCTCGATCACTTCAAGAACATCAATGACACCTATGGCCATGCCGCTGGGGACGAAGTCATTAAACAGGTGGCTCAGCTCATAAGGCAGGCGTTGCGCGCCGACGATATCCTCGGTCGCTACGGTGGGGAAGAGTTTGTCGTCGTGCTCCCCCATACCACCGCCGACTCCGCGGCACGGATTATGGAACGGATTCGGCACTCGTGTGAGAATCTCGATATGTGCAATTTTACCGGCACCGTCACCGTGAGCATCGGGGTGGCAGCAACCGATCCACAGAAACCGTTAGAGGCGCTGACCAGTGTGATCGACCGCGCGGACCAGGCCTTGTATCGTGCAAAGGAAGGCGGCCGCAACCGGGTAGAGGTGGCGCCAGCGGCTCCGGCAGTCGGTTAACCTTACGTTCCTGTTCCCGTGGAATCAGTGTCCCAAATCACCGGCGTACACGTCACTGCGGGAAGGCCCACGTTGTAGGGTTGGCCAACCACTGCCATCCAACCACGCGGCCGTTGGATCTCATCTGCTGCTCACGGCCACCGTAGACAATAAAACGGCGCCCCGTTGGACAGGAGGGATCGAGAGCGCCGTAGTAGTTCAGCCCGGAGAAGAAGTCCGACGCGATCGTCCGCCCAGATTTGATCTCTATCGCGGTGCGCGTCTCCGCATCATCCAAGAGAAGGTCAACTTCGTTTCCTCGCCGGTCTCGCCAAAAATGCGCTCGCGGTGGCAGCCCTCGGTTCAACTGCGCCTTTCTCAGCTCGCCAATCACGAAGTTTTCGAAGATGCCGCCGGTGAGGTGATGCGACCGGAGAGCCTCGTCGGAATCGATGCCAAGAAGCGCACACAAGACGCCGCTGTCGGTAAAGTAGACTTTCGGTGATTTCATGGTCTGCTTGTTGAAATTGCGATGATATGGCCTGAGCTGATGAACAATGTATCCAGCCTCGAGAATACCGATCCAGGCTTTCACCGTATTGTGTGATACCCCCGCATCGTTGCCCAGAGAAGACAAATTCAAGACCTGGCCGACGCGACCCGCCAGCAATCGAACGAAGTCCTGGAATACCGAGAGGTCCGCAACGTTTTTTATGTTTCTCACATCCCGTTCTATGTAGGTTTGAATATAGTTTCGGTAATACCTCCCGACGTCCATCGGGTGGTTGTAGAGACGGGGAAAGAATCCTTTTCTCATCTGCAATTCCCGATGCTCCTCGACCATATCCACCTTCCGCAATTCTTCCAAGGAGAGCGGCGGCAAGGTGAACAGGGCTACTCTTCCAGCGAGGGACTGGCTGATCTTCTCGCTCATGAGGACGTTTTGGGATCCAGTAAGGACATACTGACCGGGAATACCGTTCTTATCTACGATCGTCTGGATATATGACAGCAGAGTCGGCACGCGTTGGAACTCGTCGATTACCATGGACACCGTCCCGTCCGCGAGAAACCCGCGCGGATCATCACCGGCAAACGACCGAGTCTCCGGATCCTCAAGGTTTACGTATGTGTGATCCGGAAACACCGACCGCACTAATGTGGTCTTCCCCGCCTGGCGGGCGCCGAGGACCGCAACGACGGGATAAGACTGAGCATCGACCCGCACCACGTGTTCAATCAACCGAGGTATCATGCACACAGCGTAATGATCAGTGGATAATCTGTAAATGCGATTTACGATTTAGTAATACCACGATAGGCAACCGCGGGTGCCGGACCGGCAGATTGACGCCGATCCGGCCCAAATTGTGTTATCGAGCGGCGACTCCGTCGGTCGTCAGCACTGCAGCGATGATCTCTTCGGTCTCCCCCGCCGACGCTGTTTTGCCCTGGCGGTGGCATGATACAGTTGAACCAGGAGGCTGAAGCGATGCGCTACGTGGCACTGCTCCGGGGAATCAACGTGGGTGGGAACAACAAGGTCCCCATGGCGGCGTTACGGGAGATTCTCACCGAGCAAGGATTCACCCGCGTGGAGAGCTACATCGCCTCGGGCAACGTCCTCCTCTCCTCGGACCTGCCCGGTCCCGGCGAGGTGACCGCCCAGTTCGAGGAGCTGCTCCGGGAGCACTTCAGGATAAACACCCGGGTGCTGGTGATTCCCCGAGAGCGGTATTTCGCGATCGCCGCGGCGGTACCGCCGGAGTGGACCAACGACACGGAGCAAAAATCAGACGTGCTCTTTCTCTTTCCCGAGGATGACGCACCGGAGATTCTCTCAGCCCTGGCGCCCCGGGGGGAGATCGACCACGCGACGTACGTCCCCGGCGCGGTCCTGTGGAATGTTCGGCGCTCCGACCAGACTCGCTCCCACCTCAACCGGATCGTCGGCACCACGACCTACCGCAACCTCACGATCCGCAACATCAATACCGTTCGAAAACTGCGGAAGATGCTGACGGCGGGATGAGGGGACCGGCGTCGGTCCGCCGGAGGCCCGCTGCCACTCCCCCGGCTTCCACTCCCCCGGCCGCAGTCTTCACGCCGCCGCCGCGAGGAGCGGCTTGATCACCCGCCGCACCATGAATGAGAGCGCTCGGCCGCGGTAGGCAAAATCGTTGAAGGTCCCGATGACGTGCGATTCCGTCCGGGGGTGGTAGAACATGAAGGCGCCGGTCACTCCGACGCAACCCCAGCAGTACATCTCCGGCGGCATCAGGAGCGGTATCGACCGCGGCTTCCAGATCGAGTAGCCGTAGTCGAATCCAACTGTGGGAAACCCCATATAGACGTCATCGTCGATCATCTGTTGCAGCGTCTCCGCTCCGACCAGCCGGTGTTCTACGAGGGCCTGCATGAAAACGAGATAGTCGGATAACGGGGCGACGACGCTTCCCCCGGCGTAGTCGATTGCCGCTGCGCCCCGGACTGCACTGAAATCAACGCCCTTCATGTAGAGTCCCGCCGCCGGATGCGGCGACTCCTCCTTCGGCTGGGAGAAGCCGTGCATCCAGGCGTGGTTCATCCCGAGGGGATCGAAGATCAGCTCATTCACTACCTCGTGAAAGGGCTTCCCCGTCACGCTCTCCACGACGAATCCGAGGAGGTAGTAGTTGGTATCCGTGTAGTGGTGTTTCCGGCCGGGCTCGGCGACCGGGCGCATGTGTTCCTTGCCCCATTCGACCGCCTCCCGAGTGGTTATCCTCCAGGAGGGATCTGCCATCATCCGCTTCCAGAGCGGATAGAAGACGTCGTACAAACCGGTGGTCTGCATCAGGAGCTGCCGGATCGTGATCTCACCCGAGTAGTCCCGCCCGCGGTAGACGTGCAGCCCCTTCATCAACTCCGGGTCGAGGTAGTCGGCGATCCGGTCGGAGAAGCTGAGAGCACCGCGCTCGTGGAGCATCGCGATCACCGTGGCGGTGAAGAGTTTTCCAACGCTGGCAAGATGGTTGGGTTGTTCCTCGTGGACTGCCTCACCGGTCCCACTCTCGGCGGCGGTGAGATCCACCCCGACCTTTGGTGAGCTGACCCTCAGAAACGCGCGGCGCACCGTGCGGTCCCCCCGCACCTGCTTTCTGAACGCGGTCTCAATCGTGGATTGACAGTTCGACATAC
>JBMCMH010000106.1:0-8967 GCA_048614515.1 Alkalispirochaeta sp.
TGAGCGGCCTGCGAGGCGGTCGATTTTGATGGGGACGCGTCGGCGCCGTCAGGTGTGTTTTTGCGGACCTGCACCACACCCTCTCCCTTGAGAAAGGCGATGCCGCGCTGTTTGCAGGTGGCGGCAATGAAGATGTTCTCCTCGGTAATCGGCAGGTTGGCGTCTTTGAGTGCTTGCTCTGCCGGGGCCCGCCCCTTCTCGGGGTTTTCGTCGTTGAGCAGTCGGGGGCTCTTGGTGGTTGGCTCCAGTTGAAGCTGCTCCGACGCGAGTTTTACCAGTTCCGGATCCGGCGTGGTGGGGGTGGTACCAAAGTAACCGAGAAGCATCTGACCGTACCCCTCGGCAATCTTTTTCCAGGGGCCCATGAGGACGTTATTGAACGCCTGCTGGAAATAGAACTGGGATACCGGAGTCACGGAAGTGGCGAAGCCGCCCCGCTCTACAACTTCCCGCATCGCGGCGATCACCTCGGGAAAGCGATTGAGGACGTTGTGGTCCCGCATCATCTGCGTGTTGGCGGTGAGCGCGCCGCCGGGCATCGGGGAGAAGGGAATCAGCGGCTCCACTTTTTGTGCTTCCGGCGGAAAGAAGTAGTCCTTCATGGCGTCTTTGAACACTTCCTCCGCTTCCATCACCTTAGTGATGTCGATCCCGAGATCATATTCCGTTCCTCGCAGGGCGTGCCACATCGTGATGACGTCCGGTTGAGCTGTTCCACCGGAGACGGGCGCCAGAGACAGGTCGATGCCGTCGGCGCCGGCCTCGATCGCTGCCTTGTAGGTGAGCACTCCGGTTCCCGCCGTATCGTGGGTGTGGAACCGCACCGGAACCTCCGGTGGGAGCTTGGCCTTCGCCATCTTCACCGTGTCATACACCACTTGGGGTGTGGCGGTACCGGAAGCATCCTTCAGGGCGAGGGAGTGCATCGGAATATCCGCGGCGAGGATCTGGCGGATCCGTTCCAAATAGAACTCAGCGGTGTGCGCTCCTTCCAGCCCGGGTGGTAGGCCCATCAGCGTCACTGCCACCTCATGGTTGAGACCGGCCTCGGTGATACAGCGGCCGGAGAAATCCAAATTGTCCACGTCGTTGAGGGCATCAAAGTTGCGAATCGTGGAGATGCCGTGCTTCTTGAAGAGCTCAGCGTGCATTTTGATGATGTCCGACGACTGACTCTCCAGACCGACCACGTTGATACCGCGGGCCAGCGTTTGGAGGTCCGCGTCGGGCCCCGCGACTTCCCGGCAGGCGTCCATCATGTCGAAGGCGTCCTCGTTGCAGTAGAAGTAGAGGCTTTGAAATCGCGCGCCGCCGCCCACTTCGAAGTGGTTGAGGCCCGCTTCCTTGGCGGCCTCTAGTGCCGGGAGAAAGTCCTTGGTGAGTACGCGGGCGCCGAAAACCGACTGAAAGCCGTCACGAAACGCCGTGACCATGACGTTAATCTTCTTCATGTGTGAACTCCTGAGGTGTGCGTGGTGTGCCCGGCGGTGCCGCCGCGGCGATGGTGGTGTTGCGCCACGGCAGCGAGAACTGCCGCGATCTGCTGATCAGGGGAGGTACCGGCGGCTGCCGAGGGTACAGGGGACGCCGACGCGTCACCGGGAACGGTGCCCACGGAAGGCTCGAAGCGGCGAGTAATTGCCGACATCACGGTCATGAGTGCTACCAGTATTATGAGAAATACAAATACCACCGCCATACCCAGCACCATAAGTTGCAACGCTGCTTCAATCATTCTGTTCTGCTCCCATGTGCTTCTCGTGCCTCCCTGCTCATCTCGTGTGCGCGATTGTCGCGATTGTACACGAAACGGACCCTTGTGGGGGCACGAATTCTCGATGTACGGGTCTCACGATTCCCACGGCGGGACCGACGGAAGTCGGTCGTAGAACTCTTTGAGCAGCCCGTTCTGGTAGTCCGTATCCCAAGTTGCCTCGAGAAAACGGGGCCACCCGTCTCGACGGAATCGATCCCAGCTGTCGCGCTCCTCTCCGGGCAGGATGGGATAGAACCAGGCGTCGGCTGCCCGGGCTGCGGCGAAATCACCCGGCGCGTCACCGATCATCAGCATTCGGTCCGCTCGGTATTTGCCGGTGGCGCGGGCGGCGGAGAGATGCCGGCTCTTTTTGCCCGATTCCTGGCCGTTGATCGCCTTCACCCACCGATCCAACCCGTACAGCGCCCATTGTCGGCGCAGGACGGCGGTGGGGGCGTGGCTTATCACGACCACCTCGGCCGTGCCGGAGAGGTCCTGAAGCGCCTCTTTGACTCCGTGAAACGGCTCCACCTCGGCGACGATCTCATCAAAAGAGCGG
Organism: Alkalispirochaeta sp.; assembly: GCA_048614515.1. Taxonomy (GTDB): domain Bacteria; phylum Spirochaetota; class Spirochaetia; order DSM-27196; family Alkalispirochaetaceae; genus Alkalispirochaeta. The sequence continues at coordinate 2,316 of JBMCMH010000106.1, forward strand.
TCCACCTCGTCCGACCAGCTCCGCACCAACTCCAGATCGCGGCGGTCCTGAGAGGAGGAATCCGTCCGGTTGATCTCGCGGGTGAGGCTTTCACCGCTGAGGGCGTCGGTGGAGTCCACCCACCGATGAAACGCCGGCAGGGCGGGGATCTTCGCGTCGTCCACGACAGCGGGGTGGGATGGAAGCAGGCGGAGTGTTTTTGCCAGCGCGGTATACCGATTTATCCCACGGGTGGCGGAGTAAAGGTTGACGAAATGCCACGTTTCCTCTGCCGAGGGGGCGATGGATTCCAGGCCGAACCATAGGACAAACTCCGGAGCAAAACAGCGACGGTGTTTGATCTCCATCGTATCGAAGGCACATCCGTCGCTATCGATTCCTACGAAGATAGAGTGGGGCTGGTGAGAGACGTTGTGTGACACGGTGGCGGGATTATACGGCTCGCCGCTACCCTAGGTCAACGGCGGCTGAGCCGCCGATCACTCCGGCTTCCAGGCGGTGAGTACCGCCTGCATGTGTGAGCGGTTGCCCACCTCCACATTCGTAAATCCGAGTTGGGACAGACGGTCCGGGGTGGTGGCGGCGGGCATGACAAACTGCGGGGACTGATCGGTTATATTGTGCGTGACCCATTTGCGCAATAGGTCCAGCTTGCCCAGTTTTACAAAGGCGTCAAAGAATCGTTCGACCTGGTATACCAAGGCATCGAACTGCTCCTGCCCCTCGGGAGCATACTTGTCTGCATTGGTAAACAATCCTGCCGGTCGCAGCACGCGGAACACCTCGGCCTCCACGGGGTTGCGGTACGTGGTCTCCATGTTGTGCAGGGTGAAGGCGCTGGCCACCACATCAAACGATGCGGTCCGTTGCTCCTGCAGAAACTCTAACGCATCGGCTTCCACAACGTCCACGGTACCCGCACCGGCTCCGGCGGGTCCGCGGAGTTGTTCGCGGGCGTGGGCGACCATCTGCGGGTCGTTATCCACAGTTGTGATCCGGGATTCCGGAATTTGCATGAGCATCCGAGTAGTAAAGCCGTTGCCGGTTCCGATTTCCAAGATGCGCGGAGCCGGTGCCGCCTGGTCCGTGATCACGTCCACCATGCGCCGTTGGAACTGCTCAAAATCAGGGTAGGCAAGCGTTATGAGCTCATACTCCTCCGCCAGCTGTCCCGAGAATCGATGAGTATTCCCCATATATGCCTATCCAATCACGGAAAACGGCGGCTCGTTTCCCGGGCGCCACTTGATATTGCACCCCATACTCGGTTTCTGATCGGTGAGTGGTGGAGCTCCCTGGAGCACCGCGTCTACCGCGGCACTCAGGTCCGCCCCGGTGACCGGTTCTTCGTTGCCGGGACGGGAATCATCAAACTGCCCGCGATACACCAGGTGGTGGGTGCCATCGTACAGAAAGAAGTCCGGCGTGCAGGTAGCTTGATACGCCTGGGCTACCTCTTGGGTCTCATCAAAAAGGTACGGTACCCGAATACCGTAATCTTCCATGAACTCAGGCATATTGCCGGGAGCATCTTCCGGTTGAACGGTGGGATCGTTGGAATTGATCAGGACGACGCCGACACCTTTTCCCACATAGGCGGCCGTAAGGTCTCCGAGACGTCGGGCGATGTGCTTCACAAAGGGGCAGTGGTTGCACACGAATCCCACTAACAGCGGACTGCCGACAAAATCTTCCCGGGATACGACGTTGCCGTTGGTGTCCGGCAAAGCGAAGTCTGGAGCGGGGGAGCGTAGTTCGATCATTCGCGATGGTGTAGCTGCCATAGGTACCTCTCTGAGTCATATGGTAATCCTCAAGCCGTGATCTGTCAGCCGGCCGCTCCGCCTCGGCCCGAAGTCGGCGATGTGCCGCTCATCAAATTTTAACTTGTACATACGCACATATCTGCATATGATAGAGCCGGTGAACGTTACAGGTGCTCACGCGATTAACGTCCACGGGTCCGTGCCCATGCACGAGGTGTTCCAGGCGCTCAGTGACCCGCTCCGGCTCACGATATTCCGGGTGTTGGATGCGGCGGGTACGGAACTGTGCGTGGCGGAGATCGTGGACATCACCCGGCGACCGCAATACGCAGTGTCCCGGGGGCTCCGGCAGTTGTACCTGGTGGGGCTGGTGCAAGAAACGCGGCGAGGCAAACTGGTCTACTACGCCCCGGCCCCGCATGAATGGATTCGGCAGATTGCGCCGGCTGTGCGTGTCGGTGTTGCGGACGACCGGGACTGGCCGATTCTGCGGGATCGCCTCCGGTGGCGACTGGATATTCGTGCTGGAGATAACTGTGTTGTGACGTACCGGCATACTCGCCGGGAGGAGGAGATCGTGCGAGAGAAGGACCGGGTCCTATTTGTGTGCGTGCACAACAGTGCCCGCAGTCAGATGGCGGAGGAGTTTCTGCGCCGAGCCGCCGGGGATGAGTTCGAAGTGGAAAGCGCCGGTCTGGAACCGGGCGAGCTCAACCCGTACGTGGTGCGCGTACTGGCGGAGGAAGGGATCGATATATCCGGCAAGCGTACGCGGGATGTGTTCGATGTATACCGGTCGGGCAAGACGTTTTCCTACGTGGTCACCGTGTGTAGTCGGGAGGCGGAGGAGAAATGTCCCATCTTTCCTGGCCCTGCGGTACGCATAAACTGGCCATTCACAGATCCCTCCGCGTTTGGCGGTACCGATGAGGAAATCATTCGCCGAACCCGGGAGGTTCGGGATGAAATCAAAACCAAAATAGATGAGTTCGTTGCGGCATACCATCGCCGGCACGAAGCAGGTAACGAGGAGCGTCACCATCATGTCTAAGCCACGAATCCTGGCGATCTGTATTCACAACAGCGCCCGCAGCCAGATGACCGAAGAGTTCATTCGAAAGTGCGCCGGAGACGCCGTAGAGGTGGAGAGCGCGGGAATCGAGCCGGGTACCGTGAATCCGGTGGTTGCTGAGCTGCTTCTGGAAGACGATATCGACATTCGTTCCAAGGCGACCCAAAGTGTGTTCGATCTCCACGCGGCGGGTAAGGCGTACGATTACGTGATCGCGGTGTGTGATCCGGAGGCGGCAGAGAAGTGCCCCATCTTTCCGGCGGAACGGAAGCGCCTGCATTGGCCGTTTCCCGATCCATCGAAAGCAACCGGATCCCTGGAGGAGAAGTTTGAAACGATCCGGCCGATCCGTGACCAGATTCGGGAGACGGTGGCAGCCTTTGTCCGGGAGGAGTTGGGCTTGGCGGGAGACGGTTGCTGAGTCGCTGCCGCTGACGGGCGGCTGCTGCTGACAGGCGGCTGCTGCCGCGGGTGGACGGCTACGTCTTGAACCGATCCACCTGCTCAATAAGCTCACGCATGCGCATCTGGTTTCCCTGCACGATCTCATTGATCTCCGATATGGAGGTGCTGATCCCACCGATACGTTCCGTAACAAGCTCCATACGAGCGGTGACCTCGCTGGAGGAGCCTGCCAGTTGCTCCACGGTGGCGTTTATCTTTTCCGCCTCCCCGTTTATCTCCTGGGAATCGGTCTGGACTTGGTCGGTGACTTCTCGCATTTGGGTGAGTCCCTTGACGATCTCCCGGCTGGCATACGCTTGTTCATCGAGACCAGCCATGATCTGACTCATCGCCTGGGCTACTTCTCCCACGCTCTCCACGATCCGATCAAACGCCTCGCCGGCGCTGCGGTTGATCTCGCCCGCCTGGTGGATGCGGTCTATGTCCTTGCGGAGATTGTCATTGATCTTACGAGCGTTTTCGCTGGACAACACCGATAGATTCTGGATTTCATCTGCCACTACCGCGAACCCTTTTCCGTACTCCCCGGCGTGGGCCGCCTCAATGGCGGCGTTCATCGCCAGTAGGTTGGTCTGCTCCGCCACGGTATTGATAACATCGATCATCTCCAGCATGTCTTGGGTGGACGCCTCCACCGTGGTGATGGAGCTTACCGAGCCTTCCACCCGCTCACCGGCCTCATTGGCCATTTCCACGAGATCGTCGGTAAGCTTCTTCTTGTCTTTGGCTATGGAATCCAGATTGCGAATAGAGGCGTCCATTTCTTCCACGGCGGCCAAGGAGTCGGCCATGGCGTCGGACTGCTGATACACCGCATTGTTCAGCCCGTTAATCGATCCGGTAATCGCCGCGACAGCGCGGGCCGCTTGCTGAACGGAATCGTCAAAGGCGGCGAGGCTGGTCCTCATCTCTTCTACCGTCTCTCCGTTAGCACTGACGTTTTCCGCAGCATGTTTGCTTTGTTCCGCCAGGCGCGATGCATTGGAGAGCAGTTCCGCGGCATTGGATTGAATCGTTGCCATAATCCGGCGCAAATTTTCGGAGAAGGTGTCGAAGGCAAGGGAGACCCTGCCGATTTCGTCATTTCTGCTGACGCCGACTCGATCGGTTAAGTCAGCGTCGGCACCGGAGATCGCCTGAAGCCGTGCCTCAACCCTTCGGAGTGGAACGACTAATTGTGGCCTGAGTACGAGATAGACCGCAATCGTAACGAATCCCACGATGATAGCTACCAGACCGACAATTCCAAGCGCGTAGGATCTGAGTTCCGTGGGAATCCCCGACACGTCTATTTCCACTTCGAGCCCGGAATGGCGGTACACCAACCGTTGATTCTCAGTGACGCGATACGTTCCACCCCGGCGATCTTCCTGCCAAGTGCTGTTCGAACTACTCGTCGACAGCGGGCGGATACTCCGAACCTGATCATTGGAGAGACGTTGCGCAGCACGACTGAGTAGATCGCTATCTTCCGCGCCGTCCTCCCCGAGGGCGCCGGCGACGATTGATGCCTCAAACAGATAATGGTCTAAGAGCGTTTGCCGCTGTGACATCGCCGAGAAGCCGAGAATGATCGCTTCGATTCCCAGGATCGACAGTGCTACCGAGACGAGGATGCGGCGGCTCAGGGATTTTCTTGTCCGCGACGGAGCGGTGGCTCGGGATTCGGTTATCTGTTCCAACGAAACCATACCTCCATGATGCGCTTCACCCGGGGCGTGAGTTTCCGTTTCAAGTATCCGGCGGCAGCGCGCTTAACGGCCTCGGACTGGGTCGGATAAGGGTGCACCACTGAGGCGAGCTTGTCCACACCGAGGGAATTCTGCATCGCCAGAACGATTTCTCCAATCATTTCTCCGGCGTGAGCGGCCACGATCGTGGCTCCCAGGATTTGGGTCTTGCCGTGGGACGTGATCAGTTTTATAAATCCGTCGGTTTCGCCGTCAAGCCGCGCCCTGTCGACCGAGCTCATCTCATGACGGTATACATCCACCGAGATACCGTCCCGGTGCGCGTCCTGCTCCGAGATTCCAACATGGGCTACCTCGGGCGAAGTGTACGTACACCATGGCACGGTGAGGCGGCTGGACTTTCCGGATTTGAAGAATAGCGCGTTCTGCACAACCAATGAGGCGGTAGCTTCCGCCATATGAGTAAACTGATAGGGAGATGCGACATCGCCTGCAGCGAACACGCGGGAGTTGCTGGTCTGGAGGTAATCGTTGACCTCAATACCGCGCGCATGCGCTTTTACCCCGGCTTGCTCGAGGTTCAGTCCTTCGAGATTCGGTTTCCGACCGATCGCCACTAGAAGTCGGCTCCCCTCGACCCGCACGTCCTCCCCGGCAGCGCTCTGGTACTGAACCACTACGCCGGTTTCAACCGATCCAGATATCGCAGAAACCGCCGCTTGCACATGGATCGTCACTCCGGAGGATTCCAGTTGCTGGTGAACGATTGTCGCGACGTCCGCATCCTCTCGAGGAAGGATACGAGGCGCCGCCTCTACCAGCTCCACCCGGCTTCCCAGACGGGCAAAACTCTGCGCCATTTCGCACCCGATCGGTCCGGCGCCGATGATCACCATCGAATCAGGTAGCTCAGTGAGGGTAAAAAGAGATTCGTTGGTGAGATACGGTGTCGAATCCAGACCGGGTATGGGTGGCGCCGCTGCGCGGGCACCGGTGGCGATTACCGCCTTTGAAAATGAAAGATCTCGGGTAGATCCGTCGTCCCCGATGACGGAGAGTGATCGGCGACCGGTGAACGATCCGTTCCCGATATAGACGTCCACGCCGAACTCGTCTCGGTAGCGGGCCGCCGAATCGTGACCGCTGATCTCGGATCTAATTCGTCGCAGCCGTTCCATCACCGCCGGGAAATCTACGCTCGGCAGCGTGCCGGTGCCGCCGGCGGGAACCAATCCTGCCTGTTGAAGCCATATCAGTTCCGCCTGGCCCCGAGCGCCGCGAATAAGCCCTTTGGATGGAACACACCCGACGTTGAGGCAGTCACCGCCTAGAAAACCTCGTTCAATGAGGGCGGTGCGGGCCCCCATTGATGCCGCCACCGCCGCAGTGATCAGGCCGGCAGTGCCGCCGCCCAGCACCACGAGGTTATATTGACCGGAAGGTTGGGGATTCTGCCATTCCAGGGGATGAACATGGTCCAGAAGCGTTCGGTTGTACTGATCGTCGGGAAGCATTTCTGATCGGTTCATGATGAGGCTCCCGCGACGTCCACCGTATCTTCCGGTAGGGTTTCCTGCAGAGCGCGGCGTGCCAGGCGAGTTACGAATACGGTGACGGCCACGGTTGCTACGAATCCCAACCCGTACAGGATCCATTGT
>JBMCMH010000107.1:0-8928 GCA_048614515.1 Alkalispirochaeta sp.
TTCGCTGGATTCGCGTTCATCGGTGGGCGGCGCATCATCACGAAGCCCTTGACCCGGAGATACACACCCCGCCAGCACCACTGCTCCGATCAATCCCGCCACAATGGGTGGAGTGACACTCCGGGTCAATCTAACTAACGCCCAACCCATACCGGATAGTCGGCGTCGGCGGCGTCCGGTCTGACGGTGATGCGCTGCGAACGCAACGCCTCCGGAAGGACCACCGTAATGAGCTGGTCCTCTGCGTCACCGGGCTCCGGCTCCGCGTCACTACTGATGAGCGCTGCGGAACGGGAGCCCTCGCCGTAGGGGCCGCGGCTCAGCTGAAGCCGATACGGAGAAAACCGCTCTCCGTCGTCCGGCGAGATCTCCAGCTGGGAACGCTCCTCTTCGGAAGCTCCCGGATCGGTGAGTATGAGCAGCCCACCGCTCCGGCGAAGCGTAATCGCGGAGGCTGATTCGTCAGCGGCGTGCAGCTCGAGCTCTCCTCCCTCAGGAAGCAGGGCATGGAACTGCGATTGATCGTCCTCACCGATGGAGATTGACTGTTGAGGCTGAGGATAGTCTCCCCCTCCGGGAATGGTCACCGTCCATGTCTCGGGAGCGGTCACTGCCCACGAGCGGGGGTCGGTGCCAAACGCCTCCAAGAACTGCTCTGTAGTACGATCTATGAGCTGCGCCCGCAGCTCTTCCGGCGTAAGGGCCGTAACGGTGATGCGATCCAAAAACACCTGGCGAGCGTCCTGCCCCAAAACGGAGACGGACAGCTCCTGAGAATTACCTACCGGGGATATGCTCTGCCCGGAGTCATGAGCATGAAGCGGAGAAACGAGCGATACGTCTCCATCCTGGTTCCGAAGGATGAATTGTACCGTGGACAGCTCCCGCTCGCCGGGGGCCGGCCCGAGGGGAATGGCATCTGCCCCGGGAGGATGCGCCGCCAGCGTTCCGTCCTCGATGATAATCGGTACAGACTCGCCGGTGCTGCGGCCGCTTCCAATAGAGATCACCGGATCCTGCCGTGGTACACCATCTCCCTGGGGCAGGGCGAATCGGAGCTGCACGAGGTAGACGGTATCGGCATCCTCCGGCGGGGGCACGGGGGCCGAGACTGCGGCGCCGGCCGGAATCTGGATGCCCAACGCACCCGATACCATGTCCAGGAAGACGTCCCCCTCCACCGATGCTTCAACCACTTCCCGGTCGCCGTCCGTCCACGCCCGACGGGTACCGTCAAAGGAGAAATAGCGCACCACGGTCCCCGGTTCGCGCTGTGCAAACTCCGGCGGGGCGGGCTCCAGTTCCTCGCGAACCACTACGTCGCTTTCCGCGGTAATCGTGGTGGACCCATCGATCACCGTCCCCTCGTCTACCCCCCAGGGGTACACCTCCAGCGAAACCCGGTACGCGCCGGCGCTTCGCCCGGACCCATCGAGGATCGTCCGATCGAGACCGTCTTCCACATACCCCTCGGCGGCGACTCCTCCGTCGAAGAGCCAGCGTACGTAGGGCCGAGTGCTCCCGGAGAAGTCTATCTCCGCCAGCGCCAGCGCCTGCATTTCCTGCCGAATGCTGGTGGGATGGATCGTAACGCTCTCGATCCGGGGTGGTACGGCGGCTACGAAGATCTGTCGTTCGTCGGAGAAGAGGGGCTGATCATTGATCCACGCCTCGGTTACCAGATTGTAGACACCGTCCGGAGGCTGGCTAAATTCTACCCGTGGTAAACGGGGCTCGGCGAGCTCGTCTGCGGTAAACTCCCGCGTACCGTGCACCGTTCCCTCTACATCGCGGAGTTCTACCCGCATGGCCGTGGCACGAGAGGACTCATCCGAGGGATACTCGATGTGCACCTCTAGGGACGCTCCTTCCTCCATGACCGAGCCGGCTTTAACCGTGGACAGCTCCGGTTCAGACTGCTCATCGAGAGCGGAGAAGAGATCAAGATTGTCACTGCAGGCAGCAAGGAAAAGAACTCCCAGAGCGAGTCCACCTGCGCGCCACCACCCCCACGCGGTCATATATGTACAATATACTACGGTATTTGGGTTACGCCCATGGAGATTTTCCGTGGCGTCGGAGGCGGATCTCGTCAACCATAGCGTTTCCTTCAGCATCCAAGAGCGATCCAACCGCCCGAGCCACATCAACAGGCTGGATCAGATCCGATGTATCGATATCTGGTCTCATGCGGCGCACCATATCGGTTGCTACCCCGCCGGGGAGAATCGTCTGCACCCGAATACCTTCCGGGTGGAGCTCTTTGGCCAGGACCTTGGTGAAGCCGTACAATGCGTGCTTGCTTGCCGTATACGCCCCTTGATTGGGATACGCGGCGGTACTCACCACCGATCCAATTACGATAATTCGACCTGTCGCAGCGCGTAGCCGTGGCAGGAGCGCTTGTGTCAGCAGGAACGGCGAGCGGACGTTGATGGCGAACACGCGGTCCCAGTCCGCCGGCGTCGTGGTTTCAATCGAGGCCGACACGGCGGTGCCGGCGTTCAGCACTAACAGATCGATTCGATCGGTCGTGAGCGATTCGACGAACTCCGTCACCGCGTCGGGATCACTGAGATCGACGGGATAGGTACCGTGCGGTCCGGACGGCGTCTCCTGCGCCACCCGGGTGAGTTCATCGGCACTTCGACTGGTGAGATGGAGACGATATCCCCTTCGTCCAAGCTCCCGGGCGATCTCCCGTCCAATTCCGCGACCGGCCCCGGTTATCAGTGCATGATGTACCGTACTCATCGGTTCTCTGTTCGTAATTGAGGCACTGGAACATCCTCCGCCACGTCCGTGCTCCAGAACTGCACCAGATTGAGGATCGTTTCAGTGGCGCGGACCATCGAGCGGACCGGTATCCACTCGTACGGTCCGTGAAAGTTGAGCCCTCCGGCAAAGATGTTGGGAGTGGGCATACCCATCTCCGTGAGGCGCGCTCCATCGGTGCCGCCCCGGATCGGCTCCATCACCGGTGTTACGCCCGTAGCCTCCACCGCTCGGGTGAGGAGCTCCAGCACGAAGGGATACTGCTCAATGTTCTCTCGCATGTTGAGATACTGCTTTCGGGCGGTCACGGTAACGGTAGATCGAGGGTATGCGCGTTCCACCGCCGTTCCCAGCTGCTCGAGCGTTGCGATGCGCCGCTTCACCTCCGGTAGCTCGAAATCGCGAATAATGAAATCGATCGTGGCCTTTCCGTAATCCCCCCGAATCTCCACGGGGCAATAGAATCCATCCCGGCCGTCGGTCGTCTCTGGACTCTCCGTCTGGGGCACCATACTGAGAAAGCGCCCCGCCAGCGCCACGGCGTTCACCATCTTACCCCGGGCACTCCCCGGATGGATCACATACCCCTCAATCTCCACCGTCACCGCGTACGCGCTAAAGCACTCCGCCTCGATACTGCCCTCGATTCCGCCGTCCAGCGTATATCCAAAACGGGCGTGCACATCCGATAGCGGCAGCTTGTCTACGCCGCGGCCGATCTCCTCATCCGGCGTGAAAATGATCTCGACCTCGGGATGCGCGATCTCCGGGGTGGTAGTCAAGACGTGGACCGCGGCCATAATCTCCGCCACCCCCGCTTTGTCGTCCGCGCCAAGCAGCGTGGTGCCGTCGGTGGTGATAATCGTCTCTCCCACGAATGTGAGCAGATCGGGATACTCCAGCGGATCCAGCGTGAGGCCGTTGCCGATCTTCAGTGCTGAACCGTCGTACGATTCCCACACCTGAGGATTCACGTGCTCACCGCTACTGTCGGGAGCGGTGTCCATATGCGCCAAAAACGCCACGGCCGGACTGTTCACCCCGGGGCTCGCGGGGATTCTTGCAATGACGTAACAGTGGTCGGTAACGGTTACGTCCTCAACACCGAACGACCGCAGCTCCCCGGCCAGCATGTGCGCAAGATCAAACTGTCGCGCAGACGACGGACTACCCGAACCGTGGCGGTCACTGGTGGTGTGTACGCGGACGTAGCGCAAAAACCGATCCTGAAGATCGGTAGCGAGGGACTGACGATCATACTGGGTGCTCATACCGGTATGATAGACGGGTTTGCTTCCGGCTCGCAAGTTCCCGTATATTAGTGGTATGGAAATTCCCCAATACCCGGATGTGGCACCAATCGATCTCTCGATGCGGAACGAGCTGCATCCACAACTGTCGATGCTTCCCGACGGAGTTTCGGAATACACCTTCGCCGGGCTCTACCTATTCCGCAAGACGTATGACTATCATCTCTCCGTTCTCGACAATGAGAAACTGCTGATTTCCGGCGCTAAAGATACCCGGGAGTTTTTTATGTTGCCCTGCGGGCTCCCCTCCAGTGACAAGACGCTGGCCGCTCTGCTGGAGCGTTATGACTACCTCAAAGGGCTGAGTGAGAGTCACGCCGACGAGTCTCGTATCCGTCTCGAACGCCTGGGGTACCGGATGCAGGAAGATCGCGACAATTTTGACTATTTATACCGCCGGGAAGATCTGGCGCACCTGCAAGGCCGCAAGTTTCACAAGAAGCGCAACCACGTAAACGCGTTTATAAACAACTACGAGTATGATGAGCGGGCGTTGACCAGCTCCAACGTGGGCGATGCGATGGGGATCTTGGACGCGTGGCAGCAGACTCAGAGTGATTGGGCGGACTACGCCGCCGCTCGGGAAGCCCTGGAGCGATACGCTGAACTCGATCTAAAGGGATATCTGGTATATGTGGATGGCCAACCCGCCGCGTACACGCTGGGCGAGCCGCTCATGAAGGGACGGAGCTTCGTGGTACATTTCGAAAAGGCGCTCGATGGGTATCGGGGGCTGTATCAGTTCATCAACAAAGCGTTTGCCACAATTCTGCCGCGTCATTACCAATGGATCAACCGCGAGCAAGATCTTGGTGATGAAGGGCTCCGCCAGTCCAAAATGACGTATCGTCCCTCGGGTTTCGTCAAGAAGTACCGCGTCGGGCGCAATCTTCCCGCATCGGCATCAACCTCCGCCTCAACCGACACCACCACCATTGACACCCAGGATCAAGAAAGCGCTTGAAGCGCCGGAGTTCGCCCGGGCCCGCTCCCTGCTCGAGGGCCTGCCGGAGCAATATGGTGAGTTCTATTCCGACGCGGAGATCCAGGATCATGCGCGCGCGGTGCAACGGCTTTCACGAGATGCACCGGTGGCGGTGGCCGGCTTTGGCCATGACGCGGTCCTGCCCCAGCCCGACACCACTGCTCCAGACCTGGAAACCTCCGGCGATCACGATACTGTGGTGCATTTCACCATCTGCACGTATGACGCGCCGGGGCTGTTCAGTTACCTCACCGGAATCCTTGGTTCGTTTCGCGTAAACATTCACAGCGGCTACGTCTTTACGTCGTCTCCCGGTATCGCCATTGATACCTTCCGCGGATTTCTGCCGTCGGACGCCGCGCCCGATTCCTGGGCTGCATCATTAGAACGCACCCTCACCGACGTGCTGGCACCGCTGCAGTCCAGCCCGCCGGACGCGGCCACCGTTCGCGATACGATTATGGAACGGGTGGCGCGAACGATCACGGTGACCGACGCCGAGGCGGATCCCTTGTTGCCGGTGGGAATCGAGATCGAACAAGAACCTCCCCTGACCCGGGTCACGGTGACGTCTCAGGATACACCGTTCTTTCTCTATTCCTTATCGAGCGCCTTTATGTTGCAGGATGTGTCGATCGTCTCGGTGGAGATCACCACGTCAGGCGACGAAGTCCGCGATCGCTTCTGGATTCAGAAACTTGGAGGAGGCCCGGTGACGCGGCAGGCGGACATTGAGCGCCTCCGCCTCTCGATCCTGGTGACCAAACAGTTTTCCCATGCGCTTGATCAAGCGGCAGATCCTTTGGGAGCGTTTACCCGCTTTGAAGAGCTGGTCCGACGGGTTGCGTTGGAGGGCGGTGGCGAACAGCTGCGGTCGCTCTTGGCAGATCCTGATGGGCAGCGCGAACTGGCGCGACTTCTCGGAGCAAGTGACTTTCTCTGGGAAGACTTTATTCGTCTACAATACGAAAACCTGTTGCCTCTGCTGGGAGATCGTCACAACCGGGCGCCGTTGAGTACGCCCAGTGATGAGCTCGGCCGGCATTTGGATGAGGAACTGGCCCGGGCGGATACGTGGGATGAACAGATTCGTATCTTAAATCAGTTTAAGGACCACGAATCATATCTTATCGATGCGGATCACATTCTCCAACGGGACACGGACTTTTTCTTTCTCAGTCACCGGCTCACCCGCTTGGCGGACGTAGTGGTGGACCGCGCGTTTCGCCTGGCCTGGAACGATCTGGTCCGAGAATACGGAACCCCGCAGAGCGCCGGAGGGCTCCCGGCGGACTACGCGGTGTTTGGACTGGGCAAGATGGGAGGCAGCGCGCTGGGATACGCCTCCGACATTGAGCTCATGGTGGTCTATAGCGACCACGGGGAGACCACCGGCTCCACCCGACGAGCAGCGATGAGCAATCGGGAGTTCTTTGAGCGGTTGGTACGCCGTGCCACCGACGCGATTCAGTCGCGCCGGGAGGCGATTTTTGAGGTGGACTTGCGATTGCGGCCGTATGGGCAAGATGGGCCCCGGGCGGTGCACATCGAGAGCTTTATCGAATACTTCAGTCCCACCGGGAAGGCCCACAGCGCGGAGCGGCTGGCCCTCATTCGATTGCGCTTTGTGGCAGGCAACCAGGAGTTGGGTCGGCGGATTTCCACGATCCGCGATCAGCTCGTGTATGAAAGCGACAGTATTCAGGTGGACGAGATTCGCTCGCTCCGGGACCGGCAGGCTGAACAGAAAGCCGCCGGGGGCGCAGTGAACGCGAAGTTCAGCCCCGGGGCGTTGGTCGACTTGGAGTACAACGTGCAGCTCCTCCAAGTGGAGGGGGGCCGAAACACCCAGGCCCTGCGCAACCCCGGCATCCACGCCAGCCTCCGCGCCTTATCGGAAACGGGAACGATCGATGACACCGAGGCGGAGGCGATGATTCGCGCCTACCGGTTTCTGCGCAACCTCATTAACGGATTACGGATGCTCCGGGGAAACGCGCAGGACCTGTACCTACCACCGTTTGATAGCTCCGAAGCGGCGCACTTGGCCCGGCGCATGGGCTACCGCGATGGGCCCGACTTTTCCGCCGCCGAGCAGCTCCGGGTGGACTTCGACGTCGAGACTGCAGGGGTTCGCAGTTTTGTCGAGCGGCACCTGGGCCAGGATGCACTCCCCGCCGGCACCTCCGGCAACCCGGCGGATCTTGTGCTCTCCGACAGCCTCAGCGAGGAGCGAATTTCCGCCGTCCTTGCCGCCGCGGGTTTCCGCAATCCTGCCCGAGGAATCGTCAACCTGCGGCGTATGGCGGGAAACGACACCCGGCGGGAGACGTTCGCCCGTCTGGTGGTGCTGGCATGGGATTACCTACGGCGTTCCGGAGACCCCGATATGGCACTCAACAACTGGGACCGCTTCACCGAACAGGTGGGGGACCGAGAAGCGTTTTTCTCCCAACTGCTGGCGCAACCCCGGCGATTGGAGATCATGGTCAAGATCTTTGCCGGGAGTCAGTTCCTCAGTGATACGCTCATCCGTACCCCGGTGTTCCTCAGCTGGATTAGTGATCCTACGGTGGTAAATACTACGCGGGACGAAGGGGAGATGATCGCCGAACTGATGGAGAGGCTCACCGCAACCGACGACCGGATGGAACGGCTCAATGTGTTGCGCCGTTTTCGCCGCCGCGAGATGCTGCGAATCGGAACTCGCGATATCTGTCTGGCGGGAGAGTTTGAGGTGGTTGTGGCCGAGATTAGCGCGCTGGCGCGCGCCACGGTTCACGCCGCGCTGCAGAATGTGCTGATAGAACACCCGGAACCGCTGGGACGCCTCTGTATTTTGGCGTTTGGTAAATTGGGAGGGGGTGAGCTCAACTATAGCTCGGACATCGACCTCCTGGCGATATACGAGCCGGACTCGGAGATCGACGACCAAGAGCACCGATTGGGCCGACTCTTCCGGCAGGTGGTACGGGATCTTACCGACTTTACCGTGGAGGGTCAGGCGTATCGGGTGGATTTGCGGCTGAGACCGTGGGGCAACGCGGGGCGACTGGTGTATTCCATTCCCACGCTGGAGCGGTACTACACGGAGGAGGCGGATCTCTGGGAGCTCCAGGCGCTGCTGAAACTCTCTCCGGTGGCGGGGGACGGGGAGCTCGGCAGAGCATTTATTCGTACGATCAACCCGATCCTGGCGCGGCGGGGAGAACGAGCCGGACGGGAGGCGATACTTCACACGGTGCGGCGCTTGCGCGTGCGCGCGGTCCAAGAGCACGGCGCCGCCCCCGATGAAGCGGGAAGCCTGGTAGGGGCCGATATCAAAAACGGTGAAGGCGGGATTCGGGACGTGGAGTTCCTCGTGCAGGCGCTTCAAATGCTTCACCACCGTCTATCACCGGAGATCATCACCGGCAATACGCTTTCTGCGATGCAACGGCTGGAGGAAGCGGGAATTCTCTCCCACGAGAAGGTGTCGACCCTTCGAGAGGACTACCTCTTCCTGCGAAGAGTCGAACACTTTCTGCAGGTGTATGACGATCGCCAGCTCCACGCGATTCCCGCGGAGCAGGAGGCTCAAGAGAAACTCACCCGGGTGGTTTTGGGTGAAACGGCGACGCCGGATGATCTCCTCCGACGACTGGAAACCACGCTGCGCCGCGTGCGGGCGGACTACCTGGCGGTCGTGTCTCCCGAGGGGTAGGTTCGCAGGGCTCACACCTTGGTCCTGCCGGGCGCACCAAACAAAAAGGGCGCCGATCAACGACCGACGCCCCGCAACCAGGCAGCCCCACACGAGGACCGTCCTTTTCTTAATTGATGCCGCGGCGCTACATGCCGCGGCGCTACATGCCGCGG
>JBMCMH010000108.1:0-8810 GCA_048614515.1 Alkalispirochaeta sp.
ATTACAAAACTGTAATCTTTCAGAAAGGTCCCGGTAATCCGGGAAACGTATCACACACCAAACGGACGCAGGTGAGGTTTCGATGGTTGAGTTCGAATCGGTGGAGAAGGACTATGGTGATCTAAAGGCGCTGGGGGGCGTGTCATTTTCGATTCCCCAGGGAGGTATCGTGGGGCTCCTGGGGCCTAACGGGGCGGGCAAGACCACGTCTCTGCGGATCATGACCGGCTACCTGGAGCCCACCGCCGGCACCGTGCGGATCGCCGGGGAAGTGTTTACGCCGAACTCCGTGGAGCTCAAGCGGCGAATCGGGTATTTGCCGGAGTCGGCGCCCGGGTATGGCGACATGCTGGCCTGGGACTACTTGATGTATGAGGCCCGGTTGCACGGGCTGGACGGAAATGAGCGAGTGCCGGAGGTGATCCGGGAGGTGGGCCTCGGCTCCCATGCGCACAAACCGATCCGGGAGCTTTCCAAGGGCTACCGGCAACGGGTGGGGCTGGCGCACACGTTGCTGCACGATCCGGAGCTCCTGGTACTGGATGAGCCCACCAACGGGCTGGACCCCAATCAGATTCTCGAGGTGCGCAGCCTCATTCGGCGGATCGCGGCCACCAAAACGGTGATCCTTTCAACCCACATCATGCAAGAGGTAGAGGCGCTGTGTCGGCGAGTGGTGGTGATTCACCAGGGGAAGATTCGCTACGACGGAGCGATCGATTCCTTTGCGCCGTCGGTGCAGAAGATTCAGCTCCTGGCCGGGAATTGCGCGTCCGGCGAATTGGCGGCGATCCTGGGAGAACTTCCCGGAGTGCGAGGCGTCCAGCCGGGGTCGGGGGACGGCGACTCGGACCTGGTGGCGATGGTGATAACGGGAGATACCGATGAGGACCTGCGGCCGAAAATCTTCCGACTGGCGGCGGAGTCGGGACGGTTCGCCATTTACGAGATGACCCGGGAGCGGACCTCCATGGAAGATATCTTTCACGAACTGACGACGCAGGAGGAGGCCCACGATGAGCAGCGGTGATGAACAGGGTGTGCCGCGGCAGCCGAGTGCGGTGCGATCCCGGGTGCGACGAAAAATTCGCGGAGCGTGGGCGCTGTTTCGCCGAGAACTCTCTTCGTTCTTTCAGACTCCCGTGGCCTACGTGGTGGGAGTTGTATTCCTGGCGGTCACGGCGACGCTGTTCTTTTCGGTCTTTTTTCTCTTTGACCGGGCGGAGATGCGGCAGTTCTTTGGACTGCTGCCGCTGCTGTTGGCGCTGCTTATGCCGGCGCTGGCGATGCGGGTGGTGGCGGAAGAACGGCGCCGCGGCACGTGGGAGGTCCTCGCCACCCTACCGATTGGAAACGGCGAGGTGGTGGTGGCCAAATTTGCCGCGGTACTGGTGACCGGGTTGTTTGTCATGCTTCCCACGGTGATCTTCGTGGGGACCGTCTCCTCCTTTGGTCCGCTGGATATGGGGCCGGTGGCCGGCGGCTACTTGGGAGCGGTGTTGCTGACGGCGGTGTATTCGGCGGTGGGTGTCTTTGCCTCCTCCGTTGCCCGTAACGAGACCGTTGCCCTGATCCTGGGCCTGGTTATCGCCCTGGGGCTGGCGCTCATGGAGGGCTTCTTGGTGCTGATTCCGGCGGCGGCGGTGTCGCTGGTGGAGTATCTCAGCCTGGGATACCACTTCTCCGGGTTTACCCGGGGCGTGATCGACTCGCGATCGGTGGTGTACCTGCTGACGGTGGCTACGGCGTTCCTCCTGCTGGCGCGCTACCGGCTGGACCGAATTCGGTAGGAGAACGACCCGATGAATCGAGATCATATGGTTTCACGAATCAATCTCTTGCTGGTGCTGATCGTGCTGGTATTGCTCAATCTGGTGGCGTCCAATAGCTATGTTCGATGGGACCTCACGGCCAACGACTCCTATAGTCTCTCTCCGGTGAGTCGGGAAACGCTGGCCCGCGTGGAAGATCCCCTGCGGGTAAAGGTGTTCTACAACAGCGAGGTGCCCGCCCCGTACAACGGAGTGCGCCAGTATCTGTTGGACGTCCTCCGGGAGTTTGACGCCGCCGGGACGGAGCGCTTTAGCTACGAGGTGGTGGATACCGCCGCCGAAGCGGGGCGTCGCGAGGCGCAGCAGTACGGTCTGGAGCGGGTAGAGATTCAAGAGGTTAGTTCCGACGAGTTTGCCTCGCGGGCGGTGTACATGGGGGCGGTGGTGCTCTACGGGAACGTCGTGGAGCGCGTGGACCGCCTCTCATCGACGGATGGATTGGAGTACCGGCTCACTACGGCGATGCGGTCCGCCATAAGCCAGGTGGACACCCTCTCGGCAACGGCGGAGTCGGTGTCGATGCAGGTATTTGCCTCTCCCGCGCTCCAGGAATTGCAGATCCAAGGACTGGCGGAGTTGGAGACGCAAATGGAAGCGATCCATGAGCGAATTAACCGCGATACCTCCGGCAGAATCCAATTTGAGTACGTCGAGCCCGACACGGACGCCGCGATCGATCGCGTGGCTCAGGAGTTTGGCGTGGAGCCGGTGCGCTGGAGCACTGATCAGGGTGACCCGCGGCGGGGAATTCTCGAGATTATCCTTGCTCATGGAGAGCGGATTGAACGGATTCCGCTGGAGATATACTCCGGGGTGTTCGGCGGGTATACCCTGGCCGACCCGGAAGATATGGAAGACGCGATCCGCCAGGGGTTGCGCTCCTTGGTGGCCGCCAATCCCCGGGTCGCCTATTCACTGTCCGCCGGGGAGAAGCATCCCGACGACTCTCAGCAAGGTGCCGGCCCGTTCGCGGAGCTTCTCAGTGAGTCCTACGAGCTCGTCACGGTGGATTTAGCGGAGGAAGGCGTGCCGTCGGGAATCGAGACGCTGATCATTAACGGTCCTACGGAGGAGTACTCTCAAGAGGCGCAGTACCGCATCGACCAGTTTGTTATGGCCGGGGGCTCGGCGCTGATCTTCGTGGATCGCCACCAGCAGATCGTTCCTACCCAGCAGGAGATGATGAGCGGTGCTCAGCCCACGTGGGAGTACAACGAGACCGGTCTCACCGAGCTCATTGCGCATTGGGGCGCCCGCGTGGGGGACGAGGTGGTGCTGGACGAGGAGAGTTTTGTCTCCCGCGGCCGCGACGGCCGGCAGCAGCTCTACCAGGCGCCGGTGATCACGGGGAGGGGACTCAACCGGGAAGTGCCGATTACCGCCGGGCTCGAGGACGTGATCGTGTTGAACGCCACTGAGATTCTGCCGGTGCCGGAGACCGAGGACGCCGGTGCGGAGGACCGGTCCCGGGACGCGGTGCGGCCGGAGTACATTCCCGTGTTGCGCACCTCCAATCGGAGTTGGACCGTCGCGTCCCCCTCGGAGGTGGGGCCGTGGATAACCGGGGCCCCGCAGGCCGGGGACGCCGCTCCCCGGGAGGTGGCGGTACTTCTGGAGGGCTCGTTCGCCAGCGCGTTTGCCGCGCCGCCGGATGAGTTGGAGCTGGAACGGTATCGCCCGCAATCGGTGGAGCCCGCCCAGGTGATGGTGGTGAGCTCGTCGGCGCTCACCACGGGGCAGATGATCAATCCGGAACGACGCACCCCCAACGGGACGTTTCTCATGAACGCCGTGGACTATCTCAACGGTGCTCCCGGTATGGCGGAGCTCCGGAGCAAGGGATTGGGAGTGGCTCGACTTAGAGAGGTGACGCCGGCGGCGCGGGCGGTGGCGCGATGGAGCAATACGATCCTGGTACCGGGGTTGGTGTTGGTGGTGGGGCTGGTGGTGTGGTCCCGCCGGCGGGCGCGCTCTCGCCGCATCGAGCAGCTCTTTGCAGACCCGGCAGCAGGGGAGGACGACCGATGAAGATGACAGAGATTCCTCGATCGACCCTGATATACCTGATCGCGATCGCCCTGTTGGGGGGCATATACGTGGCGCAAGAAACGATCACTCCTCGCCGCAACACCATTCCCGTTCCAGAGATCTCTACCGACGTAGACCGGATTGTGATGGAGCGGGACGGCGGAGACGAGGGAGACAGCACCCGGCTCGAGCTGAACCGGACGGATGAGGGATGGCGCGTCCGAACGGACGATATGGACGGAGACGGGGCGGAGGACCCCACCGGCGACGGATCGGACGACGGGGCCGACGAATCCGCGTCTCGGCGCGCCGGCGGCTCGTACCGGGCCGACACCGCCACGGTAGAAGGGCTCCTGCGGGATGTAGACTCCCTGTCTGCCGTGGACGTTATCAGTACCCGCGGCGCTTACGAGGAATACGGGTTGGCCGAGGGCGATACCCGCCGACTTCGCCTGTTCGTTGGTGAGACGCAGCCCATCGCGATAGAGTTCGGTGGGACTGCCGCCGCCGGTGACGCAGTGTACGGTCGAATCAATGGGAGCCGAGAGATCGTCCTGGTGCCTCGGAGCCTCGCCTCGGCGATGACCACCGACATCGACGAGATCCGCGATACCGCCGTGGTTCGCGTTCCTGAAGAGCGCGTCACGCAGGTGGAGATCCGTAGTCCCGCTCACGACACCGTCACCCTCAGCCGGATGCGTCCGGGCGATAGCACGTCCGCAGCGGCGGACGAGGGAGACCCGGTGTGGCGGGTGGAAGACGAGGAACAGTCGGCGGCCGAACGGGAAGCAGATGCCACCTCCACGGACCGGCAGCGTGAGGACGCGTCGCCGCAGTCCGGAGGGCAGTCGGTGGCCCGGCGCGTGCGTGATTTCTTCGCGGAGATCAATCCTCTGCGGGCGCAGCAGTTCCTGTCCGAGGACCCGGAGGGAGAACCGTTCGTGGAGATACTGATCCGGCGTACCGGCGACCGCCCCCCCGAGGAAATCCGAATATGGCCGCCGGACGAGGAGCGACGCTTCGCGGTGCGGGCCGGTTCTGCCGATGAGGCGATCCTAGTGCCGGAGTGGCGGGCGCGCCGGCTGCTATTGGGAATGGAGCGCTACTTCGAGCCGTTTGTGGAGGCGGAGGCGCCGGCCACGGACTGAGCGAGATCGGCGGCGCAGCGGCGCGCTTCCTCAAGCACCTCCGCCTCGCCGGGGATGACGCGTCCCTCCATCACCACCTCGCCGGCGATGATCACCGTGTCCACCACGGAGCCGTTGGCGGCGTAGGCGATATTGCTTTCCACATGGTGTACCGGCACCATCTGCGGATGGTCCAGATCGATGATGCTGATATCCGCGGGCGCCCCTTCCGCGAGGTGACCGGCGATACTGAACTCCGCAAAGGCGCGACTATACTCACCGGCGGCCAACGCCACCGCCTCGTCAGCGTTGAGTCGGGTGGGGTCGCCGGTATGCACCTTCTGGAGGAGCGCCGCCAGCTTCATCTCGTCGAACATGTCCAGATTGTTGTTGCTGGCCACGCCGTCCGGGGCGAGCATCAGCGGAATTCCTGCCGACCGCAGCGCCTGCCAATCGAGGACGCCGGAGGCGAGTTTCATGTTGCTTGCCGGATTGTGGGCGATCGTCATCCCGTGGCGCGCGGCGATCTCCCGTTCCGCTCCATCCAGCCAGATGCCGTGGGCCGCCACCGCCCGGGCTCCCACGATATCCACCACCCCCAGCTCGTCCAACCACGCGAACGGCCGCGAGCCATGAGCCTCCATACAGTCGGCGACTTCCTGTTCCGTCTCATTCATATGGATGTGAAACACCAGTCCTCGCTCAGCCGCGCGATCCGCCGCCCACTGCAGCAACTCACCGCTGCAGGTGTAGATGCTGTGCGGCGCGATGACCGGAAAAACGCGCCCTCCGGGGCTATCCCACGAGCCGTGGAGTACGCCGGTAACCTGCTCTTGCACGGTCCGGCGCATCTCCGGATTGCCGAAGTCGAACAGCGCCAGGCCCACCGCCGCCCGCATACCGGAGTCTTCAAAGGCGCGGCGGACCTCCTCCGGGAAAAAGTACATATCGTTGGCGAAGGTGGTGCCGCTCTTGATCATCTCCAGCGCCGCCAGCCGCGTCCCCCAGTACACCTGCTCCCCGGTGAGCGCCGCCTCTGCCGGCCAGATCCGCTCCTGGAGCCACGGCTGGAGTCGCATGTCGTCGCCGTACCCTCGCAAAAGCGTCATCGCGGCGTGGGTGTGGGCGTTCTTCCAGCCGGCCACCACCGCCCGCCGGCGGCCGTTGATGACGCGCGGTGCGGCGGCCTCGCCCGGCATCTCACCTGCCACCGTACCTTCACCGTGGGGGCGAATCGTGGTAATTCTCTCGCCGTCGATCCGAATATCCTGGTTGGTGAGTACTCCTGATCGGGTGAGTACATAGGCGGCGTTCTCAATAAAAATGGACATACCGGGGATTGTAACACCGTCCGTGCGGGGGTACCATGCGGTATCTATGAACATTCTGGTAACCGGCGTGGCCGGCTTTATCGGCTCAAATCTGGCCGACACATTGATCGACGATGGCCATGTGGTGTACGGCATCGACAACTTTGACTCCTACTACGATCGCCACGTGAAAGAAGGCAATATTGCGGAGTTGATGGAAGCAACGGGCTTTCGGTTCTACGAGGCGGACCTCCGGGATCGGCACGCCCTGGCCACCGTCTTCGGAACTGCCGCGGAGGCGGGCCGCTCCATCGACGCGGTGATCCACCTGGCGGCAAAAGCGGGGGTGCGTCCCAGTATCGAGGATCCCCACGGGTATGTAGAGGTTAACGTGGACGGTACGGTCAACCTGCTGGAAACGATGGTCGCCTCCGACGTCCGGGACCTGCTGTTTGCCTCGAGCTCCTCGGTATACGGCAATACCGATCAGGTTCCCTTTCGGGAGGACGCCTGGGTGGATCATCCGATTTCACCGTACGCCGCCACGAAGAAGGCGGGGGAGCTCCTGTGCCACACCTATGCTCATCTGCACGGCATGAGAATCGCGGCACTGCGCTTCTTTACCGTCTACGGACCCCGGCAGCGACCGGACCTGGCGATCGCCAAGTTCACCAAGCTTATCGATACCGGTCGGCCGATACCGGTCTATGGTGATGGTTCCACCCGCCGAGACTATACCTACGTTGCCGACACCGTGGACGGAATCGTTGGGGCTCTGGCGTGGGTTCGGGAGCAGCAATCGGGCACCTACGATGTGTTCAATCTCGGAGAGTCCCGGACGGTGTCACTGAGCGAGCTTATCAGCGCCCTGGAAGACACCCTCGGTCGGACCGCCCAAATCGATCGGCGCCCGCTGCAACCGGGGGACGTAGAACAGACGTGGGCCGATATCACCCGCGCCCGGGAGGCGTTTGGCTACGATCCGCAGACCACGCTCGCGGAGGGATTAGACAGTTACGTAAACTGGTACCGCGCTCACGCGGATACCGAGGAATAGAATTATCCATCTTTCGGAGGAATAGTAAGCATGGCAAAACAGATCACCGTTCTTGGAACTGGATACGTAGGGCTCGTGAGCTCCGTGGGGCTTGCCGACTTCGGCAATACCGTCACCGGTGTCGATCTTCGGCCTGATATCGTCGATACCCTCAATAGCGGCCGCTCCACGATTTACGAGATCGGCCTGGAAGAGTACTTGCAGCGCGATCTCGAGTCGGGGCGCCTCACCTTCACCACCGACGGCGACGCCGCCATCAAGGAGGCGGACATCGTTTTCTTTGCGGTGGGTACGCCCCCCAAAGCGGACGGCCACGCCGATCTCTCCCAGATCGAGGCGGCGGCGCGGCAGGTTGCCGCCAACCTCACCGGCTACAAGGTGGTGGTTACCAAGAGTACCGTCCCGGTGGGCACCAACCGTCGGATTCAGTCGATCATCGCGGAAGCTTCCGGTGGTACCCCGGGAAAAGAGTTCTCCGTGGTGAGCAATCCGGAGTTCCTCCGGGAGGGGAAGGCGGTGCAGGATTTCTTCCATCCCGATCGCGTGGTGGTTGGCTGTGAGGACGAACGCGCCCGGGAGTATATCGAGGACATTTATCGCGCGCTGTACCTCATTCAGACGCCCTTCGTCTGGTGTAATCTGGAGACCGCGGAGCTCATCAAGTACGCCAGCAACGCGTTTCTCGCCACCAAGATCACCTTCATTAATCAAATGGCGAACCTCGCGGAGGCTGCCGGCGCGGATATCCACCAGATCGCGAAGAGTATGGGCATGGACGGGCGGATCAGTCCGAAGTTCTTGCACCCCGGGCCCGGCTACGGCGGCAGTTGCTTTCCCAAAGACACCAAGGCGGTGGCCGCCACCGGTGACGAACACGGCGTGGATATGAGCGTGATCAAAGCGGTGATCGAGGCCAACAATCGGCAGAAGGTGATTACCGCGGGCAAGCTCGTGCGCCTCATGGGCGGCTCTCCTCAGGGCAAGACGGTGGCGGTTCTGGGGCTGGCCTTTAAGGCGGAAACGGATGACGTCCGGGAGAGTCCCGCCATCGACATCGTGCAGGAGTTGCTCCGGGAAGGCGCCACGGTGCGTGCCTTCGACCCGGAAGCGATGGATAACTTCAAGTCGGCGGTCGTGGGCGAAGGCCCGTTCGGGGGTAACCTCAACTCCGACCTACAGGAAAAGATCGCCGAAGCGGCGGCTTCCCGTCTCCATTACTGCGAGGATGAGTTCGACGCCCTTGAGGGCGCGGACGCGGTGATTATCGTCACCGAGTGGAACGCGTTCCGCAATCTAGACTTGGACCGCATGGCGGAGGCGATGACTGGACGGGTGATCTTTGACGCCCGCAACGTGCTCGAGCCGGAGCGGGCCCGGGAGAAAGGCTTCACCTACGCGGGTGTTGGCCGAAACTAACGTTTCGTCCTGAGTTGGCCGGATCTGAGGATCCGTCCTG
>JBMCMH010000109.1:0-8793 GCA_048614515.1 Alkalispirochaeta sp.
ACAGGAATTACTGAACCGTCGTCTTCAGTGCGCATAGGTCAACGTAAACCACATACCGGTGATCGGGCAATGAACCCCAGGAACAGTCGGGTATCTCACCATTAGATAATAATTAATCGATAAATATTTATTGACAAACCTGAAGAACCGTGGTCCCATGAGCATACAGCTGACGCAATGGGAAGATCGCGGGCCGCCGTGTCCGCCCGGATTACCGGTTGCGAAGGCGCTGGACGTTACAGACCCCGAGGGATCACGGTCCTGACGGCGATGGAACCCTTCCTGAATGAATTACAGGAGAATTTTCTCATGGCGATTGCTGCCGCGGAACACGAACGTGCATGGGCGAGGTCCATTGTTAAGCCCGAAGAGATCGAAAGATATCTCGACACCGAAGGTCGAGACTTTATTGACGACGAGCTAATCCATCAACAACTTTCGGACGCGCGAAACCCCGAGCGGGAGCGCGTTCGGGCGATCCTGGACAAATCTCGAGCGATGCAGACGCTGGATCCCACCGAGACGGCGACCCTGCTGCAGGTGGAAGACCCGGATCTGCTTGAGGAGATGCGACAGACGGGCCTGGAGATCAAGCTCAAGGCGTATGACAACCGCATCGTCACCTTTGCCCCGTTGTACATGTCGAACCATTGTATTAATAGCTGCAGTTACTGTGGATTTCGCCGGGAAAACACCGAAATGGCCCGTATCAGACTTTCGCCGGAGGAGATTCAGCGGGAGACGCGGGCGCTCGCCGGCGATTTCGGTCATAAGCGTCTGATCGTCGTGTATGGGGAGCATCCCCTCAGCGATATTGACTACCTCGAGGAAAGTATCAACGCCGTCTATGATGTGCGCGTTCCCACCAGAAAGGGACACGCCAACATCCGTCGCGTCAACGTGAACGCCGCGCCCCTGGATGTGGAGTCCCTGCGCAGACTTAAGAACGTGGGTCTCGGAACGTTCCAGGTGTTCCAGGAAACGTATCACCACGACACGTACCGCCGCGTCCATGGGCGCAAGACATTGAAATCGGACTACGCGTGGCGGCTGTACTGCATGCACCGTGCCCAGGACGCCGAAGTGGACGACGTGGGCATCGGCGTTCTCTTCGGACTTTACGACTGGAAATTCGAGGTGATGGGACTCATCTATCACGCCCGCGAGCTGGAAAAGACGTGGCGCGGCATCGGTCCCCACACGATCAGTTTTCCCCGGCTGGAACCAGCTCACAACGCGCCGGGTACTCGCCGCGGAAAGTACGCGGTGAGTGATGCCGATTTTCTCAAACTCATTACCGTACTGCGGCTTTCGGTGCCGTATACCGGCATGATCTGCACCGCCCGGGAATCGGCGGCGGTTCGTAACGAGGCGGTGGCGCGCGGAATCACTCAGATGGATGCCTCTACCCGCATCGGCCTCGGCGCGTATAGCACCGCCTATGACGAGCAGGAAGAGGCGCGGCAGCAGTTCATGCTCGGCGACGCCCGCAGCGTAGACGATCTGGTTCGGGACCTGGCGGATATGGGATATATCACCAGTTTTTGTACCGCCGGATACCGCATCGGTAGAACCGGGGAGCGGATCATGCGCCTGTTGCGGTCGTGCCACGAGGGTGATTTCTGCAAGCTCAATGCGATTCTCACATTCCGGGAGTGGCTCGACGATTTCGCGACGCCCGCGACCCAGGCGATGGGCGAAGAGCTCATCCAGCGGGAGCTCGCCGGCGCTGCCTTCCGTACGCCGAAACTCCATCGAAAGTTCAGCGACTACTATGCGCGCACCATTCACGGGGCCCGAGACCTGTATCTGTGATCGGCCGGTCCGTCATGACGCACGCGCACGCGATTGATAGCCGGGAGGTTGCCGCGTGGCTCAAAGGCGCTTATCCCGGTGGTGACGCCGCATTGTTTGCGCAGGCCCGGTTGGTCCAGGACGAACTAGTAGGCCCCGAGGTGCGTCTGCGCGGACTGTTGGAGGTTTCCAACTACTGCGGGTGCGATTGTTTGTATTGCGGGATTCGGCGGAATGCTGCGGTTCCTCGATTCGATCTGAGCGATGCGGATATTGGAGCCGCCGCCGACCAGTGTGTTGCGGCAGGCTTTGGGTCGATGACGGTGCAGGCCGGCGAGCGGCGGGATCAGGCATTTGTGGAGCGGGTCACGGGCATCGTCACGGCCATCAAAGAACGGACGCGGTCGGAGCGACTACCGGAGGGATTGGGCATTACGCTCTCCGTAGGAGAACAGTCGACGAGCGTCTATTCGCAGTGGCGCGCCGCTGGAGCGCACCGCTACCTCCTAAGGATTGAGACGAGTGATCCTGATCTGTTTGCGCGGCTGCATCCCGCGAGGCAGCGGTATGAGACGCGGGTGGCGGCGCTGCGCTCGCTGAAGGCTACGGGATTTCAGCTGGGAACCGGTGTGATGATCGGCATTCCGGGCCAGAGCGAGGAGCAGCTTGCGGCGGATATCATATTCTTTCGGGACGTCGACGCCGATATGATCGGCATGGGACCGTACATCCCGTCGCGGGCGGCGATGTTCGCTCCGGTCTCCGCCGACGGTGGTGGCGCGCCGCCCTCGGCGGATGTGCTTACGCCTGATCGCTCTCCCCGAGAGCGGTTGCGGCTTACCTTGCGGATGATCGCGGCCACGCGAATCGTGTTGGGTGACGTGAATATTGCCGCCACCACCGCTCTGCAGGCGTTGTCCGCCACCGGTCGCGAGGCCGGGTTACGAGCGGGGGCAAACGTGCTCATGCCGATCGTCACACCGGTGCAGGCGCGCGGCGGATATCAGCTGTACGACGGAAAACCATGTGTTGACGAAGAGAGCGCCGCCTGCGCAGCATGCACGCCGTGGCGGGCGGCCCGGGCGGGACGTCCCGTGATTCGGGACGCCTGGGGAGATGCTCCCCACGCAACCACATCAGCGTATCGAAAAGGAGATCAAAGTTGAACGAAGTCGAGTTTGTGAGCACAGTACGTCATTGTCGTACGGGAGATATCGCGACCTGCAACGGGCCGCACGGTACGGTGCGGGCGATCGTCGTTTCATTCGTCGACCCGGCAAAGCCGTTACTCTTGTGGAGTCCGTCTCCCTCCACTGCAGTCATTGAGTTCTTCCAGGATGCGCTCTACGCCGCCGAACCATGGATACCGGCGGAACGAGTGGCGGTGCACCGGTTGGTCGATGGGGCTCGGATCGCCTGGACGGAGGTGGTTACACGCATCATCGGGATGCCCTTTGATACCGATTCCGATCGATTTGAGGCGTATGCCGCAGGGCTCTTCGGGGTGGCTCACGAGGTGGATCCCGACGAGCACACGCGTATCACGAGTGCCGCGGAGTCGCTCGACCGCCGGCGGGCCGGCGCTGTGTCTCCCCGGGAAGACGAGTCTCCCTGGATCACCGTGCTGCCGGAATCAGCCGTCTGGGAAGGACATCGACGCTATGCCTTCCGATGAGTTGCGCTACGGGTTCGTAGGCATGATCGTCCATAACCGGAATCAGGCCGGTGCCCGCATCAACCAGATTCTCGCCGATCACTCGGACTGTATCGTGGGGCGGTTGGGTATGCCCAACCTCGAAGAGGGTCGTCTGGCGATCATCACGCTTATCGTTCACGCGACTACCGACCGGCTCGGATCCCTCACCGGCAAACTCGGCAGTATTGCCGATGTTTCGATAAAAACCGGTTTGCACCGGCCGCTCGCCTCAGCAGTAGCGATTCCCGGCGCGTCCGAGCCCGGGGTGCATGATGGACGGTAGCGCGAGGCTTTCCACGGGCACTCATACCGCCGCAGCAGCAGCGGTATACCGACTGTCGCCGTATCCGGTTTCTCCTGCGCTGGTTCGGGCGGTGGCCCTAGTAAAAACGGCTGCGGCCGCCTGTAACGCGGACCTCGGGTTTTTGTCCGGTGAGCACGCTGCCGCGATAGAGAGTGCGTGTCGCCGGCTGAGAGCGCTCGATGATGCGGCGATTGAGCGCGAGATTCCACTGGATGCATTTCAGGGAGGGGCTGGAACGTCCACCAACATGGCGGTGAACGAGTGGGTCGCTGCGGTTGCCGCGGAGTCACTGGGCGCCGGGAACGGGTCGATTCACCCGTTGCACCACGTCAATCTGCACCAGTCGACCAACGATGTCATGCCCACGGCGCTTCGCCTGCATATGCATGACCGGTTGTCGGAACTGGAACACGCCGTGGAGGCGCTGCAGACCGTGCTCCAGAACGGTGAGGAATCCTATGAAGCCGTTATCAAGCCGGCACGAACACAGCTACGGGAAGCGCTCACTACCACCATGGGGCGACAGTACGCGGTGTGGGCTCATGCGATCGGCCGCGACCGCTGGCGGTGTTTTAAGGCCCGGGAGCGAATCCGTGAGGTGAATCTCGGTGCTACTGCAGTAGGGACGGGCGCGGGAGCACCCCGACAGTATGTATTGACGGTAGTCCGATATCTGCAAGCTCGCACGGACCACGCCGTGTGCCGTGCTGAACATCTTGGTGAGGCGACTGCCAATTGGGACGGCGTGGTGGAAGCGATGGAGGCACCTCGCTCGTTGGCGGTTAACATTATGAAGATCGCCGGAGATATCCGCCTGCTCTCCTCGGGGCCGAATACCGCCGTGGGCGAACTTTCCGTACCGCCACTGCTGCGAGGCTCGAGCATTATGGCGGGCAAGCTCAACCCGGTAATTCCCGAAGCGGCAATCCAGATCGCGGAGCGGGTAATCGCAAACGACGGCCTCATCGCACGGCTTGCAGGACGGGGAGAGTTGGAGCTCAACGCGTTCTTCCCGGCGATCGCCCATGCCGTGGACGAGAGTCTCTCTCTGATTACCGCAATTGTGAGAAGCTTGCGGGACTACGTGGC
This sequence comes from Alkalispirochaeta sp., assembly GCA_048614515.1. Taxonomy (GTDB): domain Bacteria; phylum Spirochaetota; class Spirochaetia; order DSM-27196; family Alkalispirochaetaceae; genus Alkalispirochaeta. The sequence continues at coordinate 4,884 of JBMCMH010000109.1, forward strand.
TCAGGTGGTTCCTGATCGGGAGCGCTGCGCGGAGGCCGCGCGTCGCGGACATGCCGAGGCGGTCGCCCTCATGCCGTTGCTGTCCTATGAGGAAGTCGAAGTACTCATGCACGAGGCGGACGTTGCCGGAGAGCCGCTCTCCACTTATCTGATCCGGGCGGGCCTCGTGTCCCGGGAGCACGGGGAGCTTCTCTTTTCGGGACGTAACCTCGTGGCGCTCGGATACGACGAGGCGCTCTACGCGTCGGTTGGTCCCACGGTGACTACCGCGATTCGGGACCATCTTCGCCGCCATGCCGGAAGTTCCCAAGGAGGTTGACAATGGCGTCACAATCCACCCCCCGAGCCCTACGGCCGCACATCGTATTGGTCGGCAAGTGTAACGCAGGGAAATCGGCGTTGCTCAACGCGCTCGCCGACCACGATCTTGCGATTGTATCGCCGCAGGCGGGCACCACAACGGACCCGGTTACTCGCGCCAGTGAACTGGTGCCGTATGGCCCGGTTGTGTACGTCGATACGGCCGGTTTGGACGATCTGGGAGTGCTGGGAGCGGCGCGCACGGCAAAAACCCGGCGAACCGTGGCCGGGGCGGATCTCATTATCTATGTAACACGGCCTCACTGGTGGGATGCGGTGGACGACGACGAACTTGGCCGTCTCCGCGCAACCGGCAAGCCGGTGATCGTGGTTGAGACCCATGCCGACCTCCGCACTGAAACGCCTGCGACGGGAGGCCGTTTATCCGTGGCATCCCCCACAGGTCAAGGAATCTCGGAGCTCCGGGAACAGATTATCGCGCTGCTCTCGAATCACCGGGCCGCGCAGAAAACGCTGTTGGAAGATCTGATACGCCCGTATCGAGTGATCATGCTGGTGGTACCGATTGACCTCGAGGCTCCGACGGGGCGCCTGATTATGCCTCAAGTTCAGACGATCCGCGAGGTTCTCGATTCCGACGCGATGACGATCGTGGTCAAGGAACGCGAGGTTAGTTGGGCACTCGAGCAGATGCGCCGTCCGCCGGATCTGGTAATTACCGATTCCCAGGTGGTTCTTAAGGCTGCCGGCGCCATCCCCGCTCAAATCCCGCTTACCACCTTCTCGATTCTCTTTTCCCGGTTCAAGGGAGATCTTCCGCTGTTTGTGCGCAATGCTCGCCGGATCGACGCGCTTACCGATGGTGATCAAGTGCTCATAACGGAAAGCTGCAGCCATCACGCCCATTGTGACGATATCGCCCGCGTAAAAATACCTCGCTGGTTGCGCCAGTACACGGGGAAGAACCTTGATATCAGTGTTACCGGGGGATCTCTACCGGAATCGATCGAATCCTATGCCCTAGTTGTGCACTGCGGAGGCTGCACGATTACCCGATCCCAGATGCACGCTCGCATGGACGAAGCTCGCGCCGCTGACGCCCCGATCACCAATTACGGCGTGGCGATCGCCTATCTTCATGGGGTCCTTGACCGCGTACTGGAGCCGTTTGCGCTGTGAGGAACCCCACAATCTCCCGGGCGGTCTGTTGCGCCACGGGGTCCCATACTCCGAAGTCGTCGTGGCCGATGCGGTCGCGCGATGGGAAGGTGACCATGCGTGCGTTGAGCTCTTCTGCGAACTCGCGGGTTTCATCGATATGAACGATCCGGTCGGCGGCGCTTCCGATCGCCAGTGTCCGCTGGGGAACACCGTGCGGAAAGGCGCCGGTATGAAACCATCGGCGGCGGCGGCCGAGCGCCTTGAGCTCCGCGCTCTCGTCGGCGGGGGAGTCGAAGATGGCGCGTTGAATCTCCTCGGGAACATCCGGTCCGAAGAAGCGCCGGCGCACCGCATCCCGGCTGATCAGCCCGAGCGCGAATCGCAGGCGCACCATGGGGCCAAACGCCCGCCCCACGCGCCGTCCATAGGGACTCGCGATTACCACCAGATGAGATACTGTGTCCGGGGCAAGATCACGAGCGGCGAGGGCGGCCAGTATGCCTCCTAGACTGTGGCCCACAAGTACCACTGGGTGTGAAGACTGTTCGCGGAGCGCCCGGCACGCATCTGTCACCATGGCAACTCCGGACTCCACGTCCGGGAGTTCCAGATCCGGCGTTTCGATCGGATGGAAGTGAGCCGCGAGGTGAGGAAGTAAGGCGTTCCAGAAATAGCTTCGCACGCCATATCCGTGGATCAGCAGTAAGGGTCGTGATTCCATCGTTTCTCCAAGGTATCGCCGTGATTTTAAGTCGGTCAACCGCCCGAATTTTTATTGACCGGAACATCGGGCGGCGTTACGCTAAACACGAGAGTTCTTATCAGAATTTATGGAACCATTGAAGGGGGAGCGCATGGATGAGTCAGGCATGGGATTTCTTGAGGAACTATACGCCGGCACGTACCGCGAAGATCTGTTGCGGGCGTCCGGCACCGAAGTGGACCAGGACAAGGTTGATCGATTCGTAGCGCGCTACAACGAGATCGTCTCGAAATACGATTCGCTGGAGCTGGAGCACGACTCCCGGATTCCCGATTCGCTCATGAAAGAGTTTCAGGAGCTGGGAATCTTTGGTTTGACGATCCCCGCGGAGTACGGGGGACTCGGATTCACCACCAGTGAATACCTGTACGTGGTGGAGGCGATGGCTGCTACCGATATGGCCCTGGTGCTGATTCCCCTGGCACACCTTTCAATCGGTCTCAAGGGAATCGTTTTGTTCGGAAATGAGACGCAGAAGCAGACCTATCTCACTCCGGCGGCGACCGGAGACATGATATTCGCCTATGCGCTCACGGAACCGAAGACCGGTTCCGACGCACAGCATATCGAGACCTCCGCAACCCTTTCAGAGGATGGAAGCCACTACATCCTCAATGGAAGTAAGACGTATATCACCAACGGCAACTACGCCGGCGGCATGACCGTCTTTGCCCAACTGGATCCGGAGAACCGCCCCGGCTACATGGGGGCGTTTATTGTGGAAACGGCGTGGGACGGGGTGAATGTGGGCAAGGATATGCCGAAGATGGGGCTCAAGGTCAGCTCCACCACACCGATCCGCTTCAAGGACGTCCGCGTGCCGCGGGAGAATCTTATCGGCGAGCCGGGAGACGGATTCAAGATCGCCATGACCATTCTCAATTACGGCCGCCTGGGACTGGGGGCCGCCGGAGCGGGCATGATGCGGCAGTCCGCGACGGATATGGATAAACGCGCCCGCACCCGTACGCAGTTCGGGGTACCGATTGGGCAGTTTCAGCTGATCCAGGAGAAGATCGTCAAAGCCAAAGCCCACGCCTTTGCTGCGGAAAACATGACGCTTCTCACGGCGCGAATGCTTGAGCAGTCTCCCTTGATGAATGTTGCGATGGAGAGCTCGCACACGAAGCGCTACGGAACGGATGAGGGCTGGAACACGCTCTACGACGCGCTCCAGACTGCGGGAGGCGCAGGCTTTATCCAAACGATGCCCTACGAGAAGCGTATGCGTGACGCCCGCGTGACGACGATCTTTGAGGGTACCTCCGAGATTCACGCGATCTATCCGCCGTTGACGCTGTTCCGCAAGATCGGCAAGGCGCTCAAAGGAGCCTCCGCCCTTCAAAAGCTGATTACGGTTGCCCGACTGCGCCGACCGCTCCTTCCGGAATCGGCGGCAGGTTCCGACCAGACGATGCAACGCGCCCTGCGCACCGCCCGAAAAAGCGAGCGCCTGTTTCGCTCTCTCCTGCGCTACGGCCTTATGAATTTTGGCAAGAACGTGGTGCAGGAACAGTTCTTCCTGCGACGGATGACGCTGCTCAGTACGAGCCTCTTCTGGCTGGTAAGTTCGGTATCGGTGTTGCGCGGTCGCTACGGTGACGGTGAGATCGGTGAGGAGAACCGCGCCCTGCTGGAGTACCTGATCGCCGAGGCGAAAGAGGT
>JBMCMH010000110.1:0-8654 GCA_048614515.1 Alkalispirochaeta sp.
GATCTTGACACCCCACCCTCACCCGGGCACCATTTTCCGTCCATGGCTATCCGGCATGAACCCGTTACCGCCACGTACCGCAACGGCCCCGTGGAGGTTCAGTTTCGATTACACCGTTCGCGACGCAAGACGATCGGCATCTCGGTGTACCCCGGTGGCGAGGTCTCGGTTCGGGCGCCGCGGGGGGCGGATGATGGGACGGTTATGGATGCGCTCCGCCGAAAGGAGCCATGGTTGCTCCGCAAGATTGAGGAGCTCTCGCCGGTGGAACCGCGCACGCCCCGGGAATGGCACGGCGGTATGGAGCTGCCCCTTCTGGGGCGATTGCGGCCGGTGCAGGTGGTTTCCGGGGGTCGTCCCGGCGTGACGCTGACGCCCGCCGGATTTGAGGTGCGCCTGGCCACGCCGGAGACGCACCGCGGCGATCCGGTCGTTGGCACTTCATCGCCCGCTGGTGCTTTCCCGGGAGCTGGTGGCTCCACCACATCCGCCGCTCCCCAGCAGCTCCATCGCGCCGTCTCCCGCTGGTACCACCGCCGCGCCCCGGGCACATTTGCTCATCGTCTGCGGGTCCTCCGGTTGGATCCGCGCATCGCGGCGCTCGGCGATCCCGGCCCGCTCAAGGTTCGCCGCATGCGGCGGCGGTGGGGCAGCTGCTTCCTCGACGGCCGCATCAACCTCAACACGGAGCTCCTGGGCGAGCCGATTCCCCTCATCGACTACGTGATTGTTCATGAGCTCTGCCATCTGCGCGAGCATAACCACAGCCCGCGGTTCTACCGGCTTATGGATGAGGTGCTGCCGGACTGGCGGGACCGGCGCGTCGCGTTGCACCGCAGCGCCACCGCCGGCTTCCTCAAGACCCCGTAATAGCTCCCGCTATCCTCCTCCGCGCTCTCACGGTAGAATGAACCCATGATGATTTCGTGGATCAATCGCGTCGTTACCGAGATTCCCCGCCCGGAATGGCTTCCGGATTGGTCGGTGGCTTTGGCACTCCCGGTAACGCTCATTATCGCCTACTCGGTGCTCTCCCGCGTGATTCCCGTTGTCACACCCAAAAAAAATCGCGATACGGTCCGTTTGGTATTTCGTCGAACCCGGTTTCCGGTGCAGATAATGCTCCTCACCGTGAGCTTACAGCAGACACTGGTGCGGACGGTGGAGTCTCCCGAGGCGATCGACCTCATTAACCGTGTTGCGCCGATTCTGATCATCTTTGCGGTTGCGGTCCTGGCGTATCGCTTGGTGGGTACCTTCTTCTTGGAGTTGAGAAAGCGCTTTGATACCACCGCGGAAGACAATCTCAAGGCGCGACGCGCCACCACGCAGATTATCGTGCTGGAGAGGGTGGTGGGGTTTATCGTGGTAGTGATCGGTATTTCCGCCGGACTCATGAGCATCCCGGGTGTGCGCCAATACGGCGCGTCGCTGCTGGCGTCCGCCGGTGTCGCCGGTTTGGTGGTGGGCTTTGCCGCCCAACAGACGATCGCCAACGTCCTGGCGGGAATCCAGATCGCGATTACGCAACCGCTCCGTATCGAGGACGCGGTGGTAATCGACGGAGAGTGGGGATGGATCGAAGAGATCACGCTGACCTACGTGGTTGTCCGCGTCTGGGACCGCCGGCGCCTGGTGGTACCGATCTCCTACCTGCTGCAGAAGCCGTTTCAGAACTGGACGCGCAACAGCTCGTCCATCATGGGCTCCATCTATCTCTACGTCGATTACACCCTCAACGTGAACGAACTCCGGCTGGAACAGAGCCGACTGCTCGCCGCCAGCCCCTACTGGGACGGGGATGTGGACGTGGTGCAAGTGGTAGATACCACTGAACGGACGATGGTGGTTCGCTCCCTGGTGAGCGCCTCGAGCTCACCGCGGGCGTGGGACTTGCGGTGCGAAATCCGGGAGGGACTGGTCACGTGGATCAAAGAGCACTATCCCGATTCGCTGCCGCGCGAACGGATGCGAATCAAGGGAACGATCCAGGCGTAGCATGAACCTCAGGACGAGCCCCTTCGGGGTGGAATGGCCGCGCTTCGCCGGGGCCACCGTCGCCACGATTCTCGCCGCCGTTGCCGGATTCGCCGTGCCGCTGTTGGTGCAGGCGGTGCTGGACTGGATCCTCATGGACCAGGCCGCCCCACCCTTCCGCTGGGTGACGGGCCTCGTGATGCTGGTGGGCGGCCCGGAGGTGGTGCGCGCCAACCTGTGGCTTCCGGCGGTGGCGATCATCCTTGCCACCGCGGTGAACGGCGGCGCCTCCTACTTTGCCGGGCGCTGGAGCGCCGAAGGGGCGGAGCGCGCCGCCCGCCGCCTGCGGGACCAACTCTACGCCCACCTTCACGCGGTGAGCGTGGCGTTTCACCAGCAAAGCTCCAGCGGAGACCTGTTGCAGCGCTGCACCTCCGACGTGGACACGATCCGCAAGTTCTTCGCGATTCAGCTCATGGAGGTGGGTCGCGCCGTGGCGATGACCGCCGTGGCGATTCCGGTGATGCTCACCCTCCATCCCCGGCTCACCGCGGTGGCGCTGGTGCTCCTGCCGGTGGCGTTTTGGTACACGTTGCGCTTCTTCCAGGATGTGCAGACGGCGTTTACCGCCTCCGATGAGGCGGAGGGCGAGCTCTCGGCGGTACTGCAGGAGCATCTCAACGGACTGCGGGTGGTGCGTGCCTTCGCCCGCGAACCGGAGCAGATGGAACAGTTTACCGCGCAGAACGCAGAACACCGGCGGGTCACTATGCTGCTGCTCCGTCTCCTGGCGCGGTACTGGTCGGTCTCGACCCTGATCGTGGTGGTGCAGCTCGGCGCGGTTCTCGTGGTGGGAACGATCTACGCAGTGCGCGGCGAGCTCTCGGTGGGGGCGCTCCTCGTGTTCCTGATGCTGGAGCAAATGCTCCTGTGGCCGATTCGGCAAATGGGGATGGTCTTGGCGGACCTGGGCAAAGCGAAAGTCGCCTTTCGGCGCATCACCGAGGTACTAAACGCTCCCGAGGAAGACGAGGATCCGCTCCTGGCCGGACCGGGGACGGAGCGCCCGGAGATCACCGGGAGCATCACCTTTGAGGATGTGTGGTTCAGCTATCCCGGCAGTACGGGACCGGCGGCACTCAACGGAGTCAGCTTCTCCGTGGAAGCGGGCACCACGGTGGGAATTCTCGGCGCCACCGGGTCGGGCAAGACCACACTGATGATGCTCCTCTCCCGGTTGTACGATCCCACCGGCGGGCGGATTCTCATCGACGGTCATGACATCACCACGATCGACCGCCGCTGGCTGCGGCGCCACGTGGCGTTCGTACTGCAGGAACCGTTTCTCTTCGCCCGGACGATCCGCGACAACATCTCCCTCGCCCGCACCGCCGCCCGGGACGCGGAGATCACCGCCGCCACCCGTTCGGCGGCGGTTCACGATGTGATCGAGTCCTTTACCCACGGCTACGAGACCGCCGTGGGCGAGCGAGGCGTCACCCTCTCCGGCGGGCAAAAACAACGGGTGGCAATCGCCCGGGCCCTGATTACCGGCAGCCCGGTTATGGTCTTCGACGACAGCCTAAGCGCCGTGGACACCCGCACCGATGCGCGCATCCGCTCGGCGCTGTTGGAGCGGGGAGTCACCACCTTTCTCATTTCCCACCGCGCCACCACCCTGGCGCGGACCGACTATCTCATCGTCATTGAACACGGGCGCATCGTGGAGGCGGGCCCGCCCCGGGAGCTCCTCGCCGGGCGGCCGGATGCCAACGGCGGAACGGGCTTCTTCGCCCGGATCTGGGAACTCCAGCAAGGAGGCGCCGATGCCGACGCTTCGTGACCAGCAGTTTACCCAGCGCTTCGACTATCGCATCTGGATTCGTCTGCTGCGGCGGGCGCGGGAGTTCCGGGGAACGGTGGTGGTGCTGGCAGTGGTGATGCTCGCGGTGGGAGCAACGGACGCCCTCTTTCCGCTCCTCAACGGGATCGCCGTGGACCGCTACATCCAGACCGGCAACCTCGATGGAATCGGCCGTCTCATGATCGCCTACGGAGCGCTGGCGGTGGGGCAGGCGCTGCTGGTATGGGTGCTGATCGTCCTCGCCGGCCGCATGGAAACGGGACTGATGTACCGCTTCCGGCAGGAGGGCTTTACCCACCTGCAACACCTGTCCCTGGGCTACTTTGACCGCACTCCCGTGGGCTGGCTCATGTCACGACTCACCTCGGATGTCCAACGCCTGGGAGAGACGGTGGCCTGGGGGCTGGTGGATATCGTCTGGGGCCTGGCGATGATGCTGGCGGTGGCGGTGGCAATGGTTATTCTGAACCCAGGGCTGGCGCTGTTGGTGCTTACGGTGGTGCCACCGCTGGCGCTGGCGTCGTACTACTTCCAGAAGCGTATTCTCGGGGCACACCGCTCGGTGCGCCGCCTCAACAGCGAGATCAGCGCCGCCTTCAGCGAGGGGATCGCCGGGGCGGTCACCTCAAAAACGCTGGTGCGGGAGGCGGAGAACGTGCGGGAGTTTACCGATCTCACCGGCCGCATGCGCACCGCGGCGATCCGGGCGGCGGTGTTTTCCGCGCTCTACATGCCGGTGGTGCTCCTCCTGGGTAGCGTGGGCACCACGATCGCCCTCATGGCGGGGGGCGCCCGCCTGGAGGGCGGAACCGTCACGGTGGGCGTAATTGTGGCGTTTGTGGGCTACACGGTGCAGTTCTTTGAGCCGGTGCGAGAAGTTGCCCGGGTGCTCACCGAGCTGCAATCGGCACAGAGCGCGGCGGAACGCATCGCCGGACTGCTGGAGACGGAACCGGAGATTACCGACTCACCGGAAGTGGTGGCCCGCTTCGGCTCGATCCTCGAGCCCCACCGGGATGCCTGGCCCCGGTGTCGAGGGGAGGTCACCTTTGATCACGTCTCTTTTCATTACCACGACGGCCAACCGGTGCTATCCGACTTCAATCTCACCGTGGCTCCCGGCGAGTCGATCGCCCTGGTGGGCGAAACCGGTTCCGGCAAGAGCACGATCGTCAATCTCATCGGCCGGTTCTACGAGCCGGTGGAGGGGCGGGTGCTCATCGACGGTACGGATCTGCGGGAACGCAGCCAGTCGTGGATTCACAGTCAGTTGGGCTACGTGCTTCAGACGCCGCAACTCTTTCGGGGAACGGTCCGAGACAATATCGCCTTCGCCCGCTCCGATGCGACAGAAGCAGAGGTAATCTCCGCGGCCCGCATGGTAGATGCCCACGAGATGATCATGGCCCTCTCCAACGGATACGATCACGAGCTGGGCGAGGGCGGGTCCGGAATTTCCACCGGACAAAAGCAACTGATCTCCTTCGCCCGGGCGGTGCTGGCGGATCCGAGGATCTTTATCCTCGATGAAGCCACCAGCAGCATCGACACCGAGACGGAACTTCGTATTCAGCATGCGATCCGCTCCATGATGCAGGGCCGGACGAGCTTCATAATCGCCCACCGTCTCTCAACGGTGCGCCATGTGGACCGAATCCTGGTTCTGGAGCAGGGACACGTGATCGAGGAGGGTTCTCACGACCAATTGGCTGCCGCCGGTGGTCGGTACTCCGAGCTCCACCGGGAATCGCTGAGATAGGAGCGCTCCCGCGGGAGCAGGCGCAAGGACGCTACTCCCGGGAACGTTTGGACCCGTACATCTGCGAGTCGGCGTGCCGGACCAGCTCATCGAAAGTGGTCCCGTGATGAGGAAAGAGAGCATACCCAGTACTGGCGGTCACCTGGACCGAACCGGCCGCTACGCCCGTTTCATCGGTGATGCTAATCGGCTGCGAGACCGTCTCCCGCAATTTGTCGGCGATCGACTTCACCACTTCTTTCGAGGGGCCCACCGTGAGCACCACCACAAACTCGTCTCCGCCGACGCGCGCCACCAGATCATCCGAGCGGGTTGCCCGCTGGAGCCGGGTTGCCACCACCTGCAGGACCGTGTCTCCCGCCTGGTGGCCGTAGGTGTCGTTAACCGGCTTGAAATGGTCCAAGTCGATAAACACGATTCCCAGCGGCTCGGGGGATTCCCGACGACGCTCCAGGCACGCCGCGACAAACTGGTGAAACATTCGCCGGTTGCTCACACCGGTGAGATGGTCGCGGTTGGCCAGCTCGCTGATCTGATCGTAGGCGTGACGGAGTTCATCCTTTTCCTGCACCACGAGGCGATTGAGCAGTGTAACGCGATCGATAATGAGGGCGTTGTCGATTGCGATCGCCAGAAACGCCGCCAGCGTACGCACGATTCGGATATCGAGGTCGGAATAGGCGTGTACCCGGTGGGTTTGAATACTCAGCACTCCCACCAGTCGATTCTTCACCAGCAACGGCAGATATAGGGCGGAGTAATTGCCGTCGGTGTCGGCGTGGGCGGGAAAGGAATCCAGATAGTCGCGGTACTGCGCGTTGAGATCCTCGATGATAATCGCTTCCCGGTGGTGCACCACCCAGCCACTGAACGTTTTTCCCTCCTCCAGGGAGACGTGGTAAGGCTCGAGGCGGTGTCCGTTTTCTATCACCAGCCGCGCCTCCAGTGTACCTTCGTCCTCATCGTAGACGCCGATGGAAAACACCTGGGCATCCAGGACGCGGTTCACGTGGTCGTAGATCTTGTCCAGGATTTCTTCCAGGTCCAGGCTCGAGGTGATCTCCTGCGCGATTTCGCTCACCGCTCGCAAGCGTTCCGCTTCGATCGTCCGGGTCAGGTCTTCGATGCGGTGCTCGGTCCAATCCAGTTGGAGCTCGGACTTGAGCTCCATGTAGCGCTTGTACTCCGCCAACGCGGTGGACACGTCGTTTCGCTCCTCGGCAAGCCGTGCTAATCGGTGATGCAGACGATAGGTGAAATGGCGCGCCTGGATACGCAGCGCCAGCTCGCGGGCGTGGTGAAACATCTGCTCCGCCATGTCCAGCTGGCCCACCTGGCGATGGAAGTCACCCAAGTTCATCAGAGCCGACACGCGCATGACCGGTGACTTCAATTCTCCGGCGATCTCCACGCTCTCGGTGTGGTACTGCTCGGCCTCTTCGTGACGACCCTCCTCCGCGGCAAGGATCCCCAGGCGTGAGACGATCTCTCCCTCGGTGAAGCGGTCGCCCACTTCCCGGGCGCCCTTCCGAGCCTCCAAAAAGCGAGACCGGGCGGTGGCGAGGTCGTGTTCACGCAAGGCCACCTCCCCCAGATTGCTCAGGACGACCGCTTCCGTTCCCGCATCGGGATGCTTCTGCAGCAACCGTTGCGCCTGGACGAACAGTCCCCGGGCGCTTCTGGTATGGCCGAGACCGAGTTCCACCTCTCCGAGGTTGTTGTGGGCCGCGATTTGGGCGGAGGGCATACGATGGCGCTCCGCCACCGCCAGACTCTCCTGGTAAGAGGCGATCGCCTTTGCCAGCTCGGACCGCCCAAAATGGACCGCGCCGTAGGCGTTGTGAAGTTTGGCTATGATGTCGGGCTGCACGGCGCCGTCCCGGGAATAGCGCAGCGCTTCGTCGAGGTCGTCCTGGGCGCCTTGGTAGTCCGCCTCCACGATGCGTGCCCAGGCGCGACTCAGTCGGGCGGATATCTCCGACTCAATGCTGCCGAGCGACTGGGCTAACGCGAGCGCCGCTGTGGCGGTCTGCTCCGCCGCTTCAGGATCGCGAAACGACTCCTCCCACGCGCGGGAGAGGAGAAGGTCGAGGTGGGTATGCTTTTCAACGATGCTGGACATTTTGCGGTTACCCCGGGACGCTCACGCGCGATTGTAGTACAGTACCGCCCTATATGCACAGCTTTTCGAAAGGACTCGTGGCGGCAATTCCAATCGCCAGCGGATATATTCCGGTGGCGATCACGTTTGGATTGGTGGTTCGCTCAGTGGGACTTACCACTCTTGATGCGTTCCTGGCATCGCTTCTGGTGTTTGCCGGAGCGGCACAGTTTCTCGCGATCGGTATGTACGGGGCCGCCGGGCTGGTGGCGGGAACCGTCTCGCCGGCGTCACTGGTGGTCATTGCGCAGATCGTGATCGCCGGATGGCTGCTAAACCTCCGTCATCTCCTGATGAGTTCGGTGATCGCCCACAACCTCTCCGGCGCGCAAAGCGTGCGTTTCCGGAGCGTCCTCGCCTTCGGGGTTACCGATGAGGTGTTCGGCGTGGCGGGCTGGCGCATTGCCGAGGGTGGAACGGTACGGCCGCGGTACCTCTTGGGTCTCGAGCTCGGCGCCTATAGCGCCTGGGTGGGGGGCACCGTGGTGGGAGCGCTCAGCGGGGAGATTCTGCCGGAACATCTGCGGGTGGCGATGGGGCTCGCGCTGTACGCGCTGTTTGCCGCGCTTCTGGCGGGACAGTTTCGCGCGGCCCACAAAAAGGAGGGCACCCGCGTGGCGCCTCTGGCGGTGGCGGCGGGGTCCGCAGCACTGATAAACGCCGCTCTGCGGTTGGGGGTGGACTGGGACGCGGGAGCGGCCTTTCCGGTGGCAATGGTGGCGGGAACGGTGATCGCGATGGCAGCGGGCCCGAACACCAACCGGGGCGCCGGCTCACACGACGGTACTGTTCGGGCTACCGCCGCCGAGGAGGACCGCGATGGTGCACGCTGACTGGCTGTTGGTCGTGGTGGGGCTGCTGGTGGGCACCTACACCGTGCGGGCACTCCCGTT
>JBMCMH010000111.1:0-8554 GCA_048614515.1 Alkalispirochaeta sp.
ATTTCGATCTCCCTTGCCATCGTTCTGGGCTTAATAATCGCCGCGGTATACCGCTATACCCACCGCGGTATGAATTACGAGAGCGGATTTCTCTCGACGTTAGTTCTTCTTACCCCGATTGTGGCGACCGTGATGCTCTTCATTCAGGGAGACCTGGTGTTATCTCTCGGGTTGGTGGGCTCCTTGGCGATTATTCGGTTCCGGACCCCGATCAAGGATACCCGGGACATGGTGTTTCTATTCTGGGTGATCGCCATGGGCCTGGGCGCCGGTACCTTGAACTGGACCGTGTCCGTCTTGGTGACGCTCTTCCTCACGGTGGTAACCACGGCGTTCTACCTCTTTAAGTATGGCAAATCGTTGCATGCGGAGTATATCTTAGTCATCTCGGGAGCGGCCTCCCACGGCGAGAACGAGGTAGACCGCATCGTCCGCGCGCGCGAGGCGAATGTACAACTTCGAAACCACGAGGTGAGGGGTTCCACCTGGGAGCTGACGTACGAGCTGCGATTCGCCCGAGAAAAAGAAGCCGGTGTGCGTCGGGTGGTGCAGGAGCTTCAATCTGTCGACGGAGTCGACAGCGTATCTCTCCTCACTCCGCAGCTGGCGCTCCCCATGTAGGGAGGGTCCGATGAGCGGCGTCGCCCGATTCGAACGGAAATACTTGCTCAGCCTCGATCAGTACTACCGGTTACGAAATCGGATCGTTCCCTTTGTTGCGCGCGATCAGCACTCCCTGGCGGCGGGAGGGGCGTATCTGGTGAGAAGCATCTACTATGACACCCGTGATTATCGCGCATGGTATGAGAAGGAAGACGGCGACTTCGGAAGAATAAAACTCCGCATCCGCGCCTATACCGACCGGTGGGAGCAGTGCGATACCGTATCGGTAGAGATTAAGACGCGCCGGGGAAACGGGATGGTCAAATACGCCACCCGGGTGGATTCGGCTGAGTACGAGGAGTTCCTCAAATCAGGCCACTGGCCCTCAGCCGAAGATAACGCGACCCTCGCTGAGTTCGAGCGGCTCCAGCGAACGCGACAGCTGGTACCGGTGTGTCTGGTACAGTACCACCGCGAGGGGTTCGCTGCTCGTGACGGCTCGCCGGTCCGGGTCACTATGGATCACGATGTTGAAAGCACCCGGGCGTTGTGGTTGTTTCCTGACTCCCCCATTCTCAACCCGCACCGCCCCCGGCGACCGATATTCGAGGTCAAAACGCAAGCCGGGGAGCCGGACTGGCTCACGGCGATCATCCGGGAACACGCCCTAAAACTGGCGGCCAACAGCAAGTATTGGCAGGGAATTGAGATCATCAGACCAAATATGGTCACTCCACGAGAGGTTGCGCCGTGAAACGACTCCGTCGTCTGCTGATAGGAAGCATTGCGAGTCTCCTGATTCTGACTGCAAGCTACTGGGTATTAACCTCGCTGGTGCAGGAATCACCGTTTGCGGACCAGGCATTGGAGGCGGCGGTCCGGGACCAACTCGGTACTCGCGGCGGCTATATTCCAAGAAATGAACTGGAAGGGCTCACCGAACTCGACGCGTCCGGCCGGGGTATCGAATCCCTTGAGGGAATAGAGATGCTCCCGAATCTGAGGCGCCTGAACCTCAGTGGCAATCGGGTGGAAGATGTAGAGCCGCTGACCTCACTTACTCGGCTGACCATGCTGGATGTGCAAGACAACTATATCGCCAACCTGGAAGCGGTCAATTTTCACCGCCTGGCGGACTTGCCGGAGCTCTCGGAGCTAGTGCTCAGGAACAATCGCGAATCCGCGCATCCGGAAGACCCGGACGGCGTGCGGCGCATCTCGGACATCTCGGTTCTGTCGGAGTTTCGGTCTCTGGAAGTGTTGGATCTTGCCAATAACCACGTGGAGGACATTTCTCCGCTCTCCCGGCTCGAGTCGCTCCGGGTACTCAACCTCCAAGGGAATCGCCTGACGGAAAACGCCCTGGAACCGCTGCGCGACCTTGCCAGACTTGAACACCTCAATCTGAGAGAGAATGATCTGCGAGAGCTTGATCCCCTCTCCTCGTTGGGACAGCTCGAGTACCTGAATCTCCACTCCAACGATCGGATCGACTCCATCGTGCCCATCGCGTCTCTCACCACGTTGCGAACACTGATCATGCGAGGCGTCTCGATTGACGGACAGGAGGGGATTCTCCGAGAACTGACGAGCCTGGAACGGCTGAACGTCCGGGATACCGGGCTTCGAGATCTCTCCGCTCTGGTGAACCTCATGGAGCGAGGAGCGCTACAAGACCGTCCTGAGGATGATGTGTTCGCCGAAGTCGATATTCGGGAAAACCCGATCGAATCCACCGAAGCGTACCACGTCCTGGAGCCGTACTGGGCCAATATCGCACAGCGCCATCCGGAGGAGTTACCGGAATGATCCGGATGCTCGGGTTGTGTCTCGGCACTGCGTTATTGCTCACTGGGGCGGGGTGTTCGCCCTCGGAGACGGACGAGGACTCCCCCAACGACGGTATTGTCCGCATCGATTTCAATGAGTACCGCGGTACCCGCGAGAGCCTTCCGGACGGACTCTTCGTCTCGGGGGAAGACGGCGACGGGGTCCCAACGGACGGCGATTTCTATCCCTTCACCGGAGTCAACAGCTTGGCGCGAGAGGATGAGTTCTCTGGGTTCGGTGCGTTTACGGCGGCGGAGGACGCATTTTCCTTCGGTATCCGTGAACACGGTGACCCCGATCTCCAAGACTCGCGCCTATTCCTGGAATACGAGAACCGGACGGATCGCACGATTCACGGACTGCGCGTCACGTATGATATAGAGACGTGGCTGGTAGGAGAACGAGACAACCGGATACGGCTGAAGTATCACACGGAAACAAAAGGGTTCGGCTCGATCGATGATATCGTATCAACGTCCAACCCGGTCCACGGGGGCGGGGGGGACGAGGACATTGAGCCGGGCACCGCAATCGACGGATCACAATCGGAACACCGGACCACCGTGGACCTATCATTCCACTTCTCCGAACTCCACGGCATCGCCACCGACGGCCTCGACCAGTTTGCTCCTCTGGAGCCGGGGGACCGGGGCTACCTGCGCTGGCAGTACTCCAACGACCGGATCACGGAGGGCTCACTACGGAGCGCGCTGGCACTGAACAATATTCGAGTGGAACCGCTCTTCGAGCCCGCCGTCGGTGAGGATGCTGCCACGGCGGAGCCCCGGGGGCCGATCGCGTTTCACCGCTCCCCGGGATTCTACGACGCGCCCTTTGAGCTGGAACTGTCGAGTAGTCTGCCGGATGCCCAGATTTACTACACTACCGACGGGTCCGAGCCGGATCCGGCGTTCGTCATGACATCACAGGAGTGGGAGGAGCAGCCCCGGGAAACCCGACGGCGAACGTACCAGTACACGGAGCCGGTGAACCTTGGCGAACTGGTCGAGCGGAACAATGATATCGTCCTGATACCCACTACCGCTCGGGAAGACAACTTGGGCTGGACCCCACCCGCCGAGGAGGTGCCCAAGGCAGCCACCATTCGCGCCGTCGCGCGGGCCGACCATTCCCGATCGGCTGTACGGACTGCCACCTACTTCATCCCCAACCATGGCATGGACCACCATGAGCTCCCGGTGTGGAGTATCCAATTCGAGCGCGGGGCGTTTTTTGATCCGGACGGGGGAATCTACGTTCCCGGCAACGACGAACCCGAAAACGGGCCGCCCCGGGTCAACTATCTGCGCCGGGGGACGGAATGGGAACCGGTGGTCCACGCGGAGTTCTTCGAACGCGACCGCTCCCGTGTGATCGCCCAGCCGGTGGGCGTGCGCATTCATGGAAACTACACGCGCACCTTCGCCCAAAAAACGTTGAGACTCTACTCGCGTTCCGACTACGGTACCCCCCGACTGCGGCATCAGTTTTTTGAGTCTCGGGACCTGGATGATTATAATCGCCTGCTGCTGCGGAACGGCGGCAACGATTGGTTCGGAGGAATGCTCAGTGATCCCACCTTGCAGACCTTGGTAGAGCACTTACCAATTGACACCCAACACTACCGCCCCGTGGTCGTGTATCTCAATGGAGAGTATTGGGGATTACACAACATGCGCGACCGCCAGGATCAACACTATCTGGAAACGGTCTACGGCGTACCGCGGGATGATGTGGTGATCGTTGCGATAGAAGGACTCGTGGATACCGGTCAGTGGGACGAGGAAGGTGAAACGTACGAACCGTACATCGACTTTCGCGAGCGAGTCGCGTCCGGGGAGATTGCCGGATGGGACGAACTGAATGAGGAAATGGCACTCAACGAGTATCTCGACTACCTCTTCACGCAGCTCTATGCCGGGAACTACGATTGGCCGCAAAACAACATTCGATATTGGAAATATACCGGACCCAATCCGAGCGAATCGGAGGGACCCCGAGATGGGCGCTGGCGCTGGCTGCTGTACGACGTGGACTTCGCCTTCGGCCACGAGTTATCCACCACCTTTGACATGGTAGAATGGACGCTCGGCTATACCGAAGATCATCCTTTCCTCCAGGAGGGGCGGAGGGCGGACGAGCAGGACCGGTTTGAGCTCAATCACCGCCTGCTTGATTTTGATGAGGTGCGGTGGGAGCTACTTCAGCGAATCGCGGTGCATCTCGCCACGACCGCTCGAGAAGACCGGGCGGAACGCCTCATTGCGGAACACAGTGCCGCGATTGAATCTGAGATGCCCCGCCAGATTCAGCGGTGGGGACAACCTGATTCGATGGAAGCGTGGCGCGAGGTTCTGGCCGGGATGTATGACTTTGCGCGACGCCGTCCAACTGTCTTACGCGAGGACCTGATCGAGTTCTTCGAGGAAATCACCGGGACTGCGGAGGTTGTGATTCAGGGGATTACCGAGGAATCTGGGGTAACCCTCCACACCGTCAAGCTCACCGACGCTACCCCGGGAGTGGTCGTTGAAGACGGCCGGTGGTCAGGTCTCCTCTTCTCCGGAGTACCGGTCACACTGGAAGCTGACGGAATAGATTTGAGAGCTGCCGATTTCCAGAGCGAGAACACGGTGGAAATCCTTGAACAAACCACGAATCGACTCTCGTTCAATCTACGTGAGGATACGGCGTTGCAGCTTCCGCCACCGGAAGAGTAGAACCGGCCGCCACTCGGCCGTCCTCGCTCGCCTCCAGTGCTGCCAGAATCGCTCCCGAGAGCAACGTGTTGTCGATAACATCCGCCATGCCCTCAGCCCCCACACCGGCGGCAAACAGCGGCACATCGACCGCGGTGTGACCCAAGGTAGACCACGTTACCGTAGGTATCGCGCGTGCGCCCGGTGCGTCCACCACGCTCAGCCCCCCCGTTTCATGATCTGCGGTTACCACCAGGAGCGTCCCATCCTGCAGTTCAGGATGATTGAGGAGCATCTCGACCACAGCGTCCAACTCGAGAACCTCCGGAATGAGGCGTTCTATATCGTTGGCGTGGCCGGCGTGGTCGATGCGGGCCCCTTCTATCATAAGGAAAAACTCATCGTCTTCGGCAGCGAGGAACTCAATGGCCCGCTCGGACATCTCCACGAGCCCCGGCATCTCGGCGGGCCGTCCATCATGGATGTACGGCATATGACCGTTTCCAAAGAGCCCGACGATTCCATGATCGGTTGTGTCGGTACGAACCTGCGCGGAAAGCTCTTCTCGGGATGTCACGACCGCGTATCCCGCTTCCATTACGGTGGACCGATCCATTCCGTAGCCCCCGCCACCCAAAATGACATGCGGCCGTGACCCGGTAAGATAGTCCTGGGCAATGCCGTCGTAGTCTATGCGGCTGGCTACGTGGGCACCGAAGGCGGCGGGTGTCGCGTGGGTGGTGTGGGCGGTGGTTACCAACCCAACGCGCCATCCGCGCTCGGTGAGCTGTTCGGTAATCGACGGTATATCCTCTCCGTCACCGGGAAGGCGCACGCCAACCGCTCCATTCTGAACCTTCACGGCAGTGGCCAGCGCCGTGCCGGCGGCAGCGGAATCGGTGATCGCGTGAGATGCGCTGGAAGTTGCCATATCGGCGTACCGGCGCATGCTCTGAAGCGCCAAGCCCTCCTCCCTGCCGGTTTTGTAGAGACTGGCGGCCCGAATCTGTTCAGCCCCCATCCCGTCACCGATGACTAAAATGACTCTCCGGGCACCGGCAAAAAGGGATTCCTGCTCTTCCGGGAGCGGCTCGATCACCGTAGGCTCGAGAGCCACCGGATCGACGGCCGTTTCCGGCGCTTCAGTGGTGGGGTCTGCGGGAGTCACGGGGGAAGGATACTGCTTTCCTGAACACGCCCCCACAGCCAGGAAGACGATCGGTATCAGTAATACCCGCCGGAACACGATGTGCCGAATGCGGGAGCGTGGTGAGGCGACCCTGTACATATGCGATTCCTTCAAACTAAGGTTACCCATCTAAGAGGACGGGTTTGGTGCTCGCCGCGCCGGCCGAAGCAAGCGCGATGAATTGGCCAGGATCCCCACATCGGGAATAGACTGAGCCGCCGCCGCGAGAATCGGCGGGAGAATTCCGACCGCCGCCAGGGTAAGTCCCAAGATGTTATACACGGCGGTAAGTCCGATATTAGTATACACCACGCGCATCGTTCTACGGGCGGTATACAGCAATCCCGGCACGAGATCCCAATCCTCCCGAAGGAGACAGACGTGCGCCGCCTCGATGGCGATATCCGATCCGATCGCGCCCATCGCGATGCCTACATCCGCCTGCACCAGCGCCGGCGCATCGTTCACTCCGTCCCCTACCATAAGGACCCGTTCTCCCGCCGCCTGATACTCCCGGACGATGCCGATCTTGTCCTCCGGAAGCAGATCAGCACGATAGTCGACATCCAGCCCCTGGGCGATGCGCCGCGCCACCGCGTCATTGTCCCCGGTAAGGATCTCGATTCGCGTCAGTCCCATCCGTCGGACCGCCTCGAGGGCGGACTTCACGTCGGACCGAACCTCATCGGCCACGGCGATCGTTCCCACCGGTACACCATCCACCAGCACGTCCAGCAGCGTCTCGCCGGTGGAAGGAGATGAGCTCTTGTGTACCGCCACCCGACGATTCTCCACCAGCGCCGACACCCCGCGGCCATGCTGGGACGCAAATTCCGACGCCGGAGGAACCACCACACCATCAGAGAGGGCCCGTTCGGTAATCGCCCGGGCGATGGGGTGCTGCGAATCCCGTTCTGCAGCTGCGGCAATTCTGATCACCTCCGGTTCCGTCCACCCTTGGAGAGTATCCACCCCGGAGACACGCATCGTACCGGTCGTAACCGTTCCGGTCTTATCGATGAGGAGCACCGTGGCCCGGGGCAGCATCTCGATATGCGCCCCGCCCTTCACCAGCAATCCCCGTCGCGCGGAGGCTCCAATAGACGCCATCATCGCGATCGGGGTGGCAAGGGCGAAGGAACAGGAACACGCCACTACCAGGACGGCCGCGGTGGCCAATGGATCCCGACCGATCAGGTAGGTAGCGGCGGCGATCACCACCACGATGGGCAGGTACAACGTGGAGAAGCGATCCGCAACTCGCTGTACCTCACCGCGATTCGCTTCCGCCTCTTCCGCCAAGCGCACCACTTTGCCGTAGGTCGTCTCTCGGCCCACCGCCTCCACGGTAACGCGGAGGCTCCCGGTGGTCAGAATCGTGGCGGCATAAACCGAGTCACCAGCGGTCACATCCACCGGTACCGATTCGCCGGTGATGGAGGACTGGTCCACCGCGGCGTCACCAACCATCACGGTGCCGTCAACGGGCACGCGCTCTCCAGGACGTACCAAGACCGTATCGCCGGCGGATAGAGACTCCACCGGAACCTCTTCTTGAGTTTCCGCTCCAGCCGCCGTACCTGAAATGCGCACAGCCGTGGCGGGTGCCAGCTTCTCGAGCCCCTTCACCGCCCGGCGCGAGCGCTCGGTGGTGAACCGCTCGGCAAAATCCCCGATGCGCATAAATAGCACCACGATCGCGGCGGTGATCCACTCACCCACGACGATCGCCGCAACAACTCCCAAGGACATGAGCGTGTGGGAGATAATCTTGCCCCGGAGTGCGCTGCGGAACACGTTGCGAAAGACCGGATATCCCCCGAGGAGCACCGCGGTAAGCCCCGCCCACCACGGTATGCGGCGGCTCACTTCATCCAGGACGCCCAGCCATTCCCCGACAACTACCACCAGCAGTACCACCCCAAAGACGAGGCCGAAGACGGTGAGCACCGTCCCGGCGAGCTTGCGGGAGTGCGCGGCGGCGTCTGCCGTCCGGCGGTCAGCACCATCGGCGCCGGACCCCGCGGATACCGGCGAGGTGTACCCCGCCCGCGAAACCGCCTGCCGCAAGATTTGGGAATCGAGATGGGGATCTCGCAGCGTCACCTTGGCCCGTTCCGCGCTCAGAAATACCTGCGCATCATCAACGCCATCCACCGACTGCAGCGCCTCCTGGACGTGGCGCGCGCAGTCGGCGCAATCCATCCCGCGGATCGGTAGTTCGACAATTGAG
>JBMCMH010000112.1:0-8222 GCA_048614515.1 Alkalispirochaeta sp.
CCACCGGAACCGCGCGGGAGTTCCTCTCCCCTCGCGCCGGCCGATCAGGTAGAATCCGCTCGCACCGGTGCAACCGGCCTCAAGAATCAGAACGGGAGCATGACATGAAGATAGTCGTCCTCGATGGCTACACCCTGAACCCTGGCGACAATCCCTGGACCGAGGTTGAAAAGCTCGGCGACCTTACCGTCCACGACCGCACACCGACAGACAAGATCATCGAACGGGCGGCGGATGCGGAGGTGGTGCTTACCAACAAGACCCCCCTCTCGGCGGATACCCTCGCCAAACTGCCGAAGCTTCGGTTTATCGGCGTCCTCGCAACGGGATACAACGTCGTCGACACCGCCGCCGCCCGGGAGCGCAACATTCCCGTCTCCAACGTCCCGGTCTACGGTACCGACAGCGTCGCGGAGTACGTCTTCTCGCTGATCACAAACCAGTTTCGTCGTCCCGTGCTCCACGCAGATCTGGTGGATAAGGGTGAATGGGAGAAGAGCGTTGACTTCTCCTTCTGGCGCACCCCCCTTGCGGAGCTCGCGGGCAAGACGATCGGTATCGTCGGGTTTGGAAGGATCGGACGGAGGGTCGGCGAGATCGCAAGCGCCTTCAAAATGCACGTTCTTGCGAACACCAACCACCCCTCCAACCCGCCGGACTACTCCTTCGCCTGGGCAGACCCTGAGGAGCTCTTCTCGAGGAGTGACGTCGTTACCCTGCACTGCAATCAGACCCCTGAGAACACCGGTATGGTGAACAGGGAGCTCCTCTCAAAGATGAAGCCGACAGCCTACTTCATTAATACCGCCCGGGGCGGCCTGGTTGTGGAAGAGGATCTCGCCGAGGCGCTGAACAACGGAGTGTTAGCCGGGGCCGCCTGCGACGTCGTCTCCTCGGAGCCGATAGAACCGGACAACCCGCTCCTCGGGGCAAAGAATATCCTCCTCACTCCCCATATCGCCTGGGCCGCCAAGGAGGCACGCATCCGCCTCATGGCAACCGCGGCGGAAAACATAGCCGCCTTTCAGGCGGGCAAGCCGATCAACCTCGTCAATTAGTGCGACCGAGCGGAGGCCGGGCGAGGGTGTTCGGTCGGCGCATCGACACCTAATGTGCCGAACTCCATCGCCGCCGCCGGGTTGCCGTCACTGAGGGACTTTACGTAAGATGATTTTCCGGGCCCGGCAGGATGCGCGACTGCAGGAATCGCCGAGAGCAAAGGATGAGACAGCAATGAGAACGACAGTTCCAGGTTTCCGTCACCTGAGAGAGTGGCTTCAGCGACGAGAGACCGCCCCTCGGCACGACCAGGGGGCTGAAGTGGTTACAGCGGTTTTCGTGGACCAGAGGGGATCACAAGCTTCCTCCGACCGCCTCCGCACCCTCGGAGCTTTCGGCGGCGTATTCACACCGAGTTTTCTCACCATCATTGGTGTGATCATGTACCTTCGCTTCAGCTGGGTCCTGGGGAACGCGGGACTGATGGGGACCTTACTCATCGTCGTTATCGCAAACTCCATCACCCTCGTCACCTCGCTTTCCATGGCGAGCATTTCCTCCAATGAGCAGATGGAGACCGGTGGTGCCTATTTTATGGTCTCCCGCGTCTTTGGCTTACAAGCCGGCGGGGGTATCGGCATACCGTTGTTTCTCAGTCAGGCGTTGTCGATAGCTCTCTACGTCATCGGTTTTGCCGAGGCCCTCACCGCGATCAGAGCGGACCTGTCAATTCCTGTGGTAGCGATCGTGACGATGCTTATTCTTGCACTCCTCGGACTCATCGGTGCGCGATTCATGATAATCATCCAGTATGGGATCCTTCTGGTAATCATCGCCAGTTTTGTTTCCATTGCAATGGGATTCCAACCGGCGTTTCTGCAGGCGAACCTGCAGCCTGCTTACGAGGAGGGACTCGCCTTCTGGTCGGTCTTTGCGGTGTTCTTTCCCGCGGTAACCGGTATCCTCGCGGGGGTGTCCATGTCGGGAGACCTGAAGGACCCGGCTCGGGATATTCCTCGAGGAACACTCTTCGCAGTCGGCGCCGGATTTCTGGTGTACATACTGGTTCCGGTGATGCTGGCGTTTACGGTTCCTCGGGAGGGCTTGGCGGTTTCGACAGCTTTGCGCGACGCCTCCCGCTGGCCGTTGCTGGTGACAGCCGGAGTCATGGGCGCCACACTCAGTTCCGCTATCGGAATGCTCATGGCGGCTCCGCGAACCTTGCAAGCCCTCGCTATCGACGGCGCGGTTTCGCGGATCTTCGCTTCCGGAGTCGGCAAGACGAAGGAACCTCTTGTTGGAATGGTATTCTCCATGGGCCTTGCCGTCGGCGCAATCATCCTCGGCAGCCTCAACCAGGTCGCCGAGATTCTCACCATGTTCTTCCTTACAACCTACGGTGTCCTCAATCTTTCCGCCGGAATGGAACACATCGTGGACAACCCGAGTTTTCGTCCTGCTGTACGGGTACCGTGGTGGATCAGCTTTGCCGGAGCACTCGCGTGTTTCGCCGTCATGTTCCTCATCAATACCCTCGCGACGGTGATGGCGATCACCGCAATCGTCGCCATATTTGCATGGCTGCGGTTTCGAGGGGGCAACAGTACCGGGGTTGGAAGCACACCACACACTGGTATCTGGGAAGGATTCTGGACATCCCTGGTGGTCGGAGCTTATCGCAGGCTCTCGCGAAACAGAACCGGATCGGCAAAAAACTGGCGCCCGTTGATTCAGCTCTTTGCGGAGGATCCGGAGGCTCACGGTGAGCTCATTGCAACGGCTGCCTCATTATCCAAGCAGGGCGGAGCGCTTGCGATCTATGCCATGCTTCCCCGAAACGATAACGCCGCCGGCGCTCAACAACGGCGCAGACGTGTGGTAGAGGAGCTGCAGACCTTTACCCGGGAGACGATACAGCCCCACGTGGAAGCCCGGGTGGTCGAAACAAACGTATTTAACGAAGGAGTCATTGTTGCCGCGCAGGCCGCTTCATCCGCCGCCGGCGCGTACAACACCGTGATACTCGGCATACCCCGGAAGAGCGACAGCGACCGGGAGTTCGCCCGGCTCCTGGTCGGACTCGGGGAGATAGACCGCAACATCCTCCTGCTCAAACGGGGAAGCCGAACCTGGTTATCCGTAGCCGGCCCCATTCTGGTCTGGTGGGGAGGGCAGGAGAACAACGTTCGGCTGATGCTGATTCTCGCCTATCTCCTGAGGACAACCTCCGGACCGGCGCGGGAAATCCACCTGCGTACCATCGTACCCAGTATTGAGAACCGGGCCACCGCGGAGACTCGGCTGCAAACGACCCTCGCGGACCTGCGACTCACCGCCCGGACGACCGTTGTCGTGAACAGTGACAACCAACCGATCCCCGAGGTCCTCGCGCAACACTCCAGGGACGCGGCGTTAGTACTCCTGGGAATGGCGAAACCCGACGCTGCCGGCCTTAAAACCTACGTGCCACGACTGCGGGAGACCTCAGCGGGACTCGAGTCGGTCCTGTTTGTGATGAACAACGTCCCTGAGATTACATACATTTAAGGCGTGAGCCGGATAAACGAAG
The DNA here is from genome assembly GCA_048614515.1 of Alkalispirochaeta sp. Lineage (GTDB taxonomy): Bacteria > Spirochaetota > Spirochaetia > DSM-27196 > Alkalispirochaetaceae > Alkalispirochaeta. Next base: position 3,569 of record JBMCMH010000112.1, read on the forward strand.
AGCCGGCCGCACACCACCTGATCAGACCTAACCAGTCCCGATATCTTGTATCGATTGGTCGCTCTGAGTGTGGAGGCGAGGTGACAATAGTCCCCGGGGCACAGGACGACGGCATGGCGCGACGCGCTTGGCGAGAGCGGGCTCGTCGCGGGGTGCAGGTCGGTATGGTGATGCTCTTTCGGTCCGCTTTTTTCCACTTCTCACCCCTGCTTTCGGCATTGGGCGCTTGCGAGGCTGTTGTGACGGGCAAGCGAGCGCCTTGCCGCTTGATCTTCCTGAAAGTACGGTTCATGGTTTTTGGTCGGTTCCCCGGAAACCCGCTGCGAGCTTTTGCGATCCGCCTGAGAGCCGGCTCGCGCGGGTGCACTCACCTTGGCCGATGCTCCCCGGCGTGCCCGAAGAGCCTCGAGGTTCAGCCTAGGGCCGACAGCGGCGCCCGGGAGCTCCCCGATCGGGTCTTGTGTGGAGAAGGCGCCTGCATTTACCCAAAGAAACTCATATCCTACCCCTGGGGGAGGCAATGATTGGAACACTCCTCGCCATCGGAGCTCTCGCTATCGCCTTGGTGATCGGCCTCGGTCGTCAGATAACCGTTTTTACGGCGTGGGAGCGAGGGTTGTGGCTGTTCCGGCGTTACGATCAGAAGCGCCTGATCGGGCTCTGCGTCTCGGGAGTGCTTATCGGTGGGGCGATGATCCTTGAGCCTCAGCCGGTCGTAGGAGCTCTCGCTGTGGCGACCGGCGTATTCGCGGCTCTCGCGCTCCTGTTTCGCCTGGAGTGGCTCTTTCCGGCCCTGGAAAAAGTGCGAGCGGTTCCGGCGCAGGCGGCGCGGCTCGATAACGACGCGCCGGTCATGGTCGTTGGAGTGCCCTCACCGACGGACCCGCTCCAAACCCACAGTGCCCGCGCCTACCCCCTCGATTCGATGGTGATCCCCCGCCACATCGTCCACGACCTACTCGACGCAACACCCGTACTCGTCACCTACTGTGCGCTCTGCCGGAGTGGTCTCGCGTTTCGGTCGATGGTGGGCGATCAGCCGGCGCGGTTTCGGGTGGTCGGCGTCTTTCGACGCAACCTCATTATGGAAGACACCGTCACCTGGTCGTTGTGGCAGCAGGCGACGGGAGCCGCGATCTACGGACCCCTTGCGGGAACTACCCTCTCTCTACTGCCGGCGACACAGATGCGGTGGAGTAAGGCGCGGGCAACCGCCGGCCCAGCTCTGACAGTCGCCACTGACCCCCCCGGCGTCCCACGACCCCTGTTTGCTTCGCGCCGAGGATTGCTGCTGCTGAAGTACGTGACGGAGCGGGTCATGGTGCCGGGCCACACAGAGATATCATCGCAGCTGCCGCCGCGGGAGACGGTGTTTGGAATTGTTGTTCGCGGTGTTGCCCGGGCGTACCCGGAGTCACAGTGCAAAGTCGCAGGTGAGTTCGCCGATACCGTCGGGGAGGTGACACTGCGGTTTGCCTACGACCGCGCCCGGGGAACCCTCGCGGTGAGCCGCGCCGACGGCGAGCCCCCTCCCGTGGTTGAACGGCACTGGTGGCTCGGATGGAACGAGTTCCACCCCGACTCTACGGTATGGAGAGCGCCCTAGGAGAACCTCGGCATGAGCAGGGGGAGGAGAAGTGCAGACTCGCCCCGGATGGGCAGACCAAACAGTGGAAAATGCCGAGCAAATCAGTGCCGGCAATCCCGAAGCAGAGATTTCCTGGCAGCGTCGGTCTGGCGTTTCAACAGCGCGCTTGGCACCACGCAATCTACACCCCTCTATTACATCTGTTCCCGGCGCACCGTGACCAGCGCACCCACTATGGACAGCGAAGCAGGCCCTCGGATCAACGGGTCTCCATGCTGCCGGCGGTCTTCTACGTGGAAAACAGCGACCCGGCCAACCTGGCCCAGGAGTGGGAACAGCTCGAGGCGGCCCTGAAAGAGGAGGAAGACCACGCCTACGAGGTCTTCCGGCGTCTTCCGCCGATTTCCGTTTTTGGCTTTGTTCGTCATAACTCTATACAATACATAGATAAAGGACGCGGTCAATCTTCCGGCATTTGCCCTCCGTTGCCCTAGGATTCACGTTTCAACGTGAGTGATGACGTGAGTCACCGATAAGCTCAACGCCATCCCTCTTCCGGTGTCCACCTCGACACTGAGGCTGCGAAGTCGGGGTTCCAGGCGATGCGCAGAAAGCTTCGTAGCTGCTCAAGGACGACCGCAAGAGACAACTGAGCGGGATCACGTTCGATCCGCTGCGCGAACGCTCGCTATTGCGTCTGCTTGTTGGGGTCCTGCAATAGCTCTTCTCCAAGCACCGGTGGGACCACAGCCGGCAATTGGGTGTTCCGTCGCTGGAATGTAGCCTCTATGGAGCGGAGCAGGGCGGCTCGGCCGAAATTACGTGTAGTCGCGAGGACGTAGACGTCAAAGAAGTCCTTCATACGACTCGTGATCATCCCGATTGAGAGGATGGCTTCTAACTTCTCCGCGACTACTGCCTCCAGGGGATAGGCGAGTACCTGGGGCTCGCTTTGATTGAGAAGCGCCTTGAGTGTTATCGATTGCGGTGGCGGATACACGGCATCGCCGAATCCCAGGTCGATCTGCAGCTTTAGCCTTGCGTTGCCGAGAGTCACAGGGATCCTGATGCGCATGCCACGATAGCGATTGTTCTCCCGGATCTCGACCACGTCGGAGTTTGGCGCATCGAAGAGAAGACCGTCCGAATCTCCTTCAATGGAACAAATGGTCTCGAGATCCGCCCGGATCGAGGCTTCGTCACGGCTTCCGGTTCGTAGCATGTCGATGTCTCGAGTTGGGCGATAACGCAACTGGTCCAAGCTTACAGTGAGAAGCATGGCTCCCTTGAGAACGTAGTCCTGCCGGCATGGCGATTTTCCCAGTCGGTAGAGGAATCGCTCCGACACGTAGCGGGTGAGCGTGAGATTATAGTCTTCCTGCCGATCTCTACTCAGGTTCAGCAACCGGGCCCGAACGGAAGCCGGGATATTCCTTGGATCTCGTTTCACTGCACAACACTCTCGATATATGGCACCATGACGCTTCGCACCCTGCAGATCTCTGCAAACCGTAGCAGTTCATCCGGACTCACATTCTTCTCCCGTACGGCTTCGCGCAAGGCCTCTATTGCGACGTCGGTTCCGACCCTGTTCCGGTATTTGAAGCAGTCCGCGACGGTCTTGGCCGGCGAATACACCTTAACCTGCACCCCTTCGATTTGATGCTTCTCAATGCCCGCTGAGAACGCAGGTTCTGAAAAGGTGACGATCTTCACTGGTAGGCCCTCGGTCTTGGGAATACGTGATGGACGGGAGACGGCAAGCCATACGTGGCGTGGAGTCTGCGTTCCTATCTCGTGAAAGGAAAGCGCCGAGAGAAGGCACACCACGCCGGTTTCGACGAGCAGCTGGGCCTCTACATAGGAGTGGTAACTGTCAACTTCGTAGTCGGAACGGCTATACAGCCCTCGGCCTATCCGTTGAATCTCGCCGGCCTGAACCATGCGCTGGATGGTCTTGCGATCGATCCCATGTTTCACAATCGCGCCGGCTTTCAGGACCGGAGAAGACTCGAAGAGGTCTATTAGGCGCTCCCGCTGGGTTTGAAAAGGCATGTCATAAAGTGTATACGATTATTGATAAGTGTCAACGTTTTATGACATAGGCCGGTTCTTCTCAAATCTCTAGCGTGTATCACGGACGTACATACAATAGTATGTACCAGAAACGATTGAGTCAGGGGCCATGAACGTCCTGTGGCTACAAGAACCACGGATGAGCACTCGAGCAGGCAGAACTGTGGATCATCGGCGAGAATCATGAGCGAAAACGTGGACTCCAGAGACCATACGCACTATCAGGATGCGCCCGAGGACGTTATCGAAGCGTGGAAGAGTGCAAGGCGCATCGAGGACACCCTGCCGCCCCCGGAGGAACTGGCGCGAACGAAGCAGTCGGTGACGATTGGATGCCGATGTCGTCCAGTGGGTCAAAGGAACAAGGCGGTAGCAGCCCTCACCCCCAGAATGCCCAGATGCGTGCGAACGGGCCCCTGTTGCCGCAATACGTGCGAGTACTCCATGACTCGATCTACGTTCCGTTCCGGCCCCTGAAGGTAGTTACGGGTTGCCTCATTTACGACGTCCTGACCAAGCGTGCGCCGAAATCGAATGCAGTCACAGATGGTCTTCTCCCTATCGTAGATCTTAATCGTTCGCCCTTCCACCTCGACGGCTAGGACACCGAGTTCGTGGCCCAGCACGGTTCCACCCCGGGGCCGGGTGAAGCGGGCCGTGGAGCGCGTGCCCGCTACCGGCACCTCCCCGCCGAGGCGGTTAGCGCAGCCGCAACTTCTGAGCCAGTTCAGCGGAAAACCGCTGGACCTCCGGTTCCGCCGCGTCAAAGATTTCCTGGTACTTGTAGAAATCGAACATCTCTATGTTCGGCAGCTTCAGCCTGAAGTACAGATCACCCGGCTCGCAGCGAAGCTTGTATTCGGTATTGCTGTCGGTAAGGATACGAAACGTGTTGAGAACCATGACCACCGTGCGGGGCACGTCCGTTCGGTCGGGATCGACTGATATGATAGTTCCTCACACCACCATTGTCGACGCCTGTCCGGGCAG
>JBMCMH010000113.1:0-8138 GCA_048614515.1 Alkalispirochaeta sp.
GTCGCTGAGGCGATCCTGGCTACCGGCGAGCGTACATCGCGGGGGCGCCCGGTGATCGCTCCACCATTACGTCGGCACCTCCCGGCGTCTGGATACTGGGTGCTCGTGGCGGTGGTAACGCTGGTGGCTAGCCACGGGGTGGGCGCGCTGCTCCTCATGCAAGATCTCCCCGTGCGGGACACGGTGCGCATGGCGTTGGTGCAACAGAACAGTGATCCGCGGAAACATGACTACGACGAAACGTTGGATGCGCTGCAGCGGATTACCGATGACACCGTGCAGCACGATCCCGATCTCATCGTGTGGTCGGAGACCGCCTTTGTCCCAAACATTCGGCGGTGGTCCCAGGAAGACCCCGATCGCTACCGCCTGGCGCGGTTGGTGCGGGAGTTTACGGCGTATCAGGAGTCTCTCGGTCGATGGCTCGTGACTGGGAACGATGACTATCGCCGTGTATTGGACGAGGACGGGAATGAAGTGGAACGCCACAGTTACAATGCAGCCGTACTGTTCTCCGATACCGGTGAACGGCGGGAGACGTACCACAAGATCCGGCTGGTCCCGTTCACCGAGCATTTTCCGTATGAAAACCAGTTTCCCTGGGTGTACTCGATGCTCCAGGACTTTGATATTGCCTTTTGGACGCCTGGTGAGGAGCGAACGATCTTTCACCATCCGCAGGTCCGGTTTGCCACACCGATTTGTTTTGAGGACGTCTTCCCCCAAGAAGTACGACGGTTTGCACTGAACGGTATGGAAGTCATCGTGAACCTCACCAACGATTACTGGTCACTGCAGGAGACCGCCGCTCAACAGCATTTTGCGGCGGCCCTCTTTCGGACGGTGGAACTTCGGCGACCCATGGTTCGCGCCACTGCCAGCGGCGTCACCTCGCACGTCGACGCGCGGGGTACGATCATCGGCACCACCCCTCAGTACTCGGAACAGTACTTGATCGCCGATGTGGAGGTTCCTGCCTCGGATGACGAAGCCGAGGATGCAGTACGGGGACCTATGACGCTGTACATGCGCTGGGGAGACTGGGTACCGTATGGCTCAATACTGGTTGTGATACTACTCGCCCTCCGGGGTGTACGGTCGAGAAAGGAGTGATGTAGCCATGGCTGAGACCACCTTTCGAATTGCCATCGTCAGCGGAAAACTCGGCGGCGTGGACGGCGTCTCCCTGGAGGTGGACAAGTGGATCTCCGTACTGCAAGACCTGGGTCATGTGGTGTTTACGGTGGCCGGATCCTACACGCAACCGCTCGCCTCCGTGCCGCGAGAGCAGCAATTTACGTTGGAAGATCTTCGGTTTGATAGCGAGTTTCAGCGCCATATGGAGCTCCAAGTGTTTCCCCACATGTCTCGCCGGCCTCCACACCCCAGCGGTAATGAACTGCGCCAGCTTATCGAGCAGATAGAGACGCGCGGTCGGGAGTTGGGCGAAATGGTGCACGATCTCGTGCAGGAGCACCACATCGACGTGCTGATCGGTCAGAATACCAACGCCATGCCGATGACGATTCTTGGGGGCGTGGCGATGTATTACGTGGCCACTACTCGGCGGGTAGCAACGATCTTTCATCACCACGACTTCTGGTGGGAGCGAAGTCGCTTCTCAAATAGTCGGATCGAGACGCTCCTCAACCGCATTATGCCGCCGGTGGATTTGGGGCTGGAGCACGTGGTGATCTCCTCCTACGCGGCCCATATTCTGGCATCACTGAAACGCGTGCGACCACACATCATTCCCAATTGCGAGGATTTTCATACGCCGGTGGTCTTTGATGAGTACAATAGTGATTTTCGGCGCGATTTTGGGTTTGCCGATACCGATCTGCTGATCGTTCAGCCGACCCGAATCGTTCCTCGCAAACGGATCGAAGACTCCGTGGCGCTGGTGGGGAGACTCGCCCTCCGCTATCCGGACCTGAGAGGTCGGCTCCAGTACATTATTTCGCTCTACCAGGGGGATGAACCGGACGACGGATATATCGATCGTATCCGACATACTGCGGATCAGTGGAACGTGGCGTTGCACGTGATTAGTGATCGTGTCCAGAGCGCTCGGGCCGTCAATGAGCGTGGGGAGCGTCTCTATACCAATCGCGATGTCCTGGTCAACGCCGATTTGGTGACCTCCCTGCCGGCGTGGGAAGGCTTTGGCAACGCCCTCCTGGAAGCGATCGCCGCCCGGGTGCCGGTAGTGACCACTACGTACCTGGTGTACAAAACCGATATCATGACCACCGGCTTACGCAATATCGAGATTCGTGATCGATATGATGAAGACGGGATGCTGGTGGTCGAGGATCAGGTGCTGGATGCCGTGTACGAGGTGCTCACGGACCACGAGGTACGGGAGGATATGGTGGAGCACAACTTCCAGGTGGCGCGCCGGGAGTTCAGCATTGAGACGCTCAAAGAGCGCCTTCGGTTCGTGCTGGATGAATACGGCGATGAGATTCGCGCCTCGCGAAAACGTATTGCCAAGAGCCGAGTGCGCTATTCAGTCTGAGCAGGCGCACGTCCGGCTCCCGTGGGCCCGCTCCTTAGCCGTCGAACGTCTCGACCCGAGGTGACCGGCGGGCATACGAGCGAAGGATCAGTAGCAGAATTACCCCTGCCAGCGCCATCAGTAGGCTCAGTACCTGGCCGGTGGTGATATTCAACGGTGAGAGCAACAACCACCGCGGATTGTTGGCAGGGCCCCACTGAATGACGAAGTCCAGTCCCGGGTCCGGCGCGCGGAAATACTCCGCCACATATCGGGCCAGCGAATATCCTACGAGATAGATGCCGATCATGAATCCGCGAAATGGTTTGCGCTTCCGCAGCACGAACCACATAATCGCCCACAGGAGAATCCCCTCGAGGAACGCCTCATACAGCTGTGACGGGTGGCGGGGAAGATTGACCATGCTCTGTCCCGCGATATCAATGCCGACTTCATTCGCCACCTCCCGCACTGCGGGGTGGCTGGTGGGAACCCGTTCCGCCTGCGGGAAGAGCACTCCATACGAAGCGCTGGTAATGCGCCCGTAGAGCTCACCATTTATGAAGTTACCCAGTCGGCCAAACGTGTATCCCAGGGGTACCGCTGTAACCAACACATCGCCCATCTCCAGAACATCGATCTTCTTGACCTTGCAGTAGGCGATGAACGCGACCACGGAGCCCACCAGACCCCCGTGGTAGCTCATTCCCTGGAGGCCGACGAAGTTCATATTATCGTCAAACGGCCAGAATATGAGCCAGGGCCGTTGCAGATAGCGGCCGGTGGTGTCGTAGATAGTGGTGGCAAACAGGCGAGACCCGATGAGCAATCCGATAATCGTCCAAAAGAAGAGGTTTACCACATCATCATTAGTGAGGTAGCTAATACTGAGTGACTGGCTCCGGAGCTGGCGAATCGTCAGTACGTAGGTGAGGCCAAACGCCACGAGGTACATCATGCCGTACCACCGTAACGGCAGGCCCGGGATAATCTCCGGTGAGATCCATTCAGGAAAATTGATAAATAAGGGCATAATTAACTCCCGTCGAGATCAGAAATATCGAGATTTCCGGTGTGGGGATCAAATTCCACCGAGACTCCCTTGCGAGGAGTCGTTACCTCATAGGTTCGGCCATGGCTCTCGAAAATCGTTCCCGTGTGAACCTCGCCGCGGACCACAACTTTGCTCGGAAAGTGCTGCTCAAATCGTTCCCGCAGCGTAAAGAGCCGGAGGCCGCGCTTCTCCATGAGCTTGAGCATCTTCACCTTCTCTTTTCGCAACGCCTGGAGCTGCTCATCCTGAGATTCCTTTTCCGCCTTGCGCATGTCCATGTCTAGCTGCGAAATGCGGGACTTTACTTTTTCGATCTCCTTCTCTTCCTTTTCGATGAGATCGGCGATGAGATAATCTTGGCCGAAGGAGATCTTTGTCTGGACACCCCGGGGAGACCCGACGGAGGTGGCCTCAATGCCGTGGCGCGCGCGGATCGTACCTCCCACGAGCCGTCCCTTGTCTCCCTGAAACATGACGCGACCGTTGCACTTGATGCGAGATCGGACGATGGCGGTTTTTAGGACCACATCACCGACGGACAGGAGGGTCGCCAGCTCTACAAAGGGACTCATGATGTTGTTCTTGCTGCGAAGCACCGCTTTACCGGCACCCTTTACCCCTTGCTTGATCATAATGTCGCCCTCTGAGGAAAGCAGCGCACCCTCCACACCACCGGCGATCTTAATGTCGCCCCCGGACATCACATAGAATCCTGATCGCACCGTCCCCCCGATAAGCACCGTCCCGGGAAACTTGATATTTCCCACGGTCATGTCCACGTCGCCGGTAATCGTATGGGTGGTACGCACTTCCATGCGGTTCTTATCGTACAGGAACTCACCTTCCGCAGCGGCAACGACGAGGACGCTGCCGTCCTCTTGGTCCCGTTTTTCAATGTTGTCACCAAACTCAATCTGCAGACCGGTCACCGATTTTGCCGGGACCGGGTCGCCGGTAACGGTGACACCGTCGATCGGCTCCTGCTGCGAGGGAAGAATCCGGCATAGTTCCTGCCCTTCCTGAACCGTGACGATCGCATTGCGTGTCCGGTAATCGGCACTGCCGTCGTTTCGGATGCGGACGGCGGAGCCCTGCTCCGTATCCACAATCATTTCCAGTGTGTTTTCACTCTGGTTAACCGCGGGAGTTCCTTCAGCGATGCTCAGCGAACTCACGTCGGTTCCCGCCTGCGCCGCAGCGATCGCCTTCTCAATCGCCTGCTCTCGAATCCCGTGGGAGACTCCCGCTGCGGACAGCGCCTCTTGCACCATGTCGTGACTGAGACGCCGGCCGGTGCCGGCGCCCTCTTTCAGAGAGAGGGTGGCGCTCATCTTGTCCGGCGCAATTTCCACGGTGGCGCGCGCATCGATGTGCGCCCGGACACGGAGGTGATACTCGCCGTCGATTTCAGCGAAGTCCAGCACGCCCGGGGCCATCGTGGCGATGATCGCGTCTTTCTGCTCCACGTTTTCGTACAGATGAAAGACCGGTGCGTTTCCCGGCGGAGCCGGTATCGTGGCGCCGTACACGTTGGTTCCCGGTTCTCCGGGGGTTGCAGGGTCGATCGTGGCGAGGAGTTGCTCATGTTCCACGCGAGCGGTCTTTTGTACTGCCTCCGGGGGAAATTCCGTTAACGACTCCGGGGCATCGTCCGGGGCGGCGGTGCGCAGCGCCTCGATATGCTGCCGGGTGACGGCTTCGGACTCGAAGCGCACCGAGAACTCCACTTCCCGGTCAGGGCCCGGCGCGGGCGCGGTACCTTCCGCGAGCACATAGCCGGTGAGGTCGAACTCAGTTCCGCCGTAAAACGCTTTGATGTCCTCGCTGATTTTCGGGAAGTTAAGGCCCTTGAGCCGGCTCTCCTTAATGGCGGCGCCCACCTCTTTGAGGTTGAGTTTCTTGCCGCGCCCCTTCCCCTTGTGGATATACAACAGCGCCTGGAGCTTGTCCTCGGAAACCACAATGTCAAAGGAAGCATCCCGCGAGGAGGAGATCGGCAATTGCGCCGCCTGCCCGGAGGCGATCTGGCCGGTCACGAGGCGCTGGAGTTCATCGGCGCTCATCAGGGAGGATTCCGGGTAGGGAAGTTGCACCGCGGTTTCCAGGATCTCGCGACCGTCCGGAATCGGGCTTTCTTCGCTGCCCGGCGTCACGGTCAGATAGCACGTAGCCTGATCTTCGCTGAGTGCCACCGTCCAGCGATGCGGGGCATACGGAACGATATCAGCCCAGTTCGTGCCGATCCGCAGAAAACCTTCGGCGGCGGCGGAGACCGTGTTGCCCTTCCGCGTGAGATGATCTCCGAGGTAGAACCGCGGGTCCGAGAGTTGTTTTGCCGGCACCGGCTTCCCAAAAACGTCGGTGCCCGGTTTTCCCGCGGTGGGCGGCACCACTTCACCCAGCGTCTGCTCCTGAGACACCGCCCACACTCGTTCCACGGTGGGATCTATGTAGACTTTCTCCCGTCGGGTTACGGTGTCCGTGACCGTTACCGTCTCCGTTCTGGAGCCGATCCCCAGAACGCCCTTTTTTGGTACTTCTTTGGTGCGTTTCACCTGTTCGCGGACTTCCCGAAAGATCTGCGGGGAAGGCGCGTTCTGCAGCACCGTATCTCGAGTTTCCGTGAGCGTATCCGGCATGGACAGCTCGTCATTCCACAATACATGTTCCGGTGAGGGCGGCTCCGGGTCAGTTCCTTCCAACACGGTGGTACGGACCGTCTCGGACGACGCCCGGGCCTTCCGGATAAACGCGTCCAGGGTATCCCGAGGCACCGCCGGGAGGTTTCGCTCTCCCAGGGCTGCCATGAGACGATCCGCGTCCCATTCATCTCCCTCGTCGCCGGGGTGGAACGTGAGCGATACCGACAATGCGGGGGTAGGGATTTCGATCTTTAGAAGACCGGTGACAGATTCGAGGTGTTCCGCCATCGTCCCTTACACCTGATAACCCTTTTGCATCGCCGCGACCAATTTGGACTTGTAAAGCGCGTTCTGCCGCTTCAGCTGTGCAATCTCATGATGTTGACTCTTGATCGTCTCCACCAAGTCGCCGTGAGAGAGCGCTCCCGTATTTAACAGTTCTTCAATGTAATTGAGTTTGGTGTCGAAGTCCTGTTCCGCCTCCTGACCGGCGGCATCATAGGAGTCGTTTACCGTTTCCAGATCCAGAAAGCTGTCCTGATCTTCTTCTTGTAGGGAGTCCATCTTCTCCGCGATACGATAGATCGCTTGCGACAGCACCGCCCCAGGCTTATACCGCAGAATTGGGAGTCGTGCGGAGAGCGCGGTATCCTGGAAACTGTCCCGATAGATAATGCCGAGATGGAGCAGTTCCAGGTCCAAGTATTGGTGTGCACTTCGACGCAGCCGAGTCACGGTCTCCGCATCTTTGGGGTCATCGATCATGTTCATAATGAGCCGCGGATGAAATCGGCGAATCGCTTCGCGATAGCGACGGCCGGCATCCGGATCCCGCTGGTCCAGCTCCCGGACGATATCGGGTATGTAGATCTTCTGCAGTGAACTGCGATCCCGAAACAGACTATCGATATATGTGCCCCCGGCGGACTTCTTGTTCACCGATCGTTGCAGCAATCGAAAGACCGAATTCTTGAGAAAGAGATACGCGTTGACGGTCGCCGTGGGCGTCGGCGTGGTAACGATAATTCCCTCGCCGGACATGAGAAAGAAATCGAGGATGTTCTGTGATGTGCCGGCCCCCAAGTCCAGAATGAGGTAGTCTGCGTCCACCGCGCTGAGACGCCGAATGAGCATGTTTTTCTGAGAGGCGTTGAGGTTTGCCAGACCCGGAATCTCCGCATCGCCGGGAATAAACCGTAGGTTATCAACGTCGGTGGTTTGTATGAGATCATCAAAGTTGATTTTTTTGCGCCCAAGAAAACTGCCGATGGATGCCCCGGAACCGCGAAATCCAAGGACCAGATGCAGATTGGATCCGCCCAGGTCGAGATCCGCCAGCACGACCCGGCGCCCGGCCTGGGCCAGGGCGATGGCGAGGTTTGCCGATACCAGAGATTTTCCTACGCCGCCTTTGCCACTGGCTACCGGCACGATGTGCATTACTCGTCCTCCACCTCTTCCACGGAGATCGGCGGTGCCGCGGGTGACTCATGAGATTCACGCGGTGAACGCTGCTCCCGTGTTTGTGGCGTATATAATAACAGAAAGAGCGCGGCGACTGCATCGAGGAGGACCAGAATTCCCGTGAGTATCACGGCAGCCGGAGAGATCGCCGGCGGCGCCGTGCGAGCGGCGATCACTTGCATCATGGTCACAGCGCTTCCGAGTGCCTGGAGCGTAAGTGCCACTCGCAACGGGGGGATAAGTACTGGGGACCGGGTGAGTATCCATTGCAACATGAGCACTGCCGGCAGGACGGCCGCCCCCCCCACGGACAGCGCCACGCCGGAGAACCCCGGTGGAGAGGACATCTGGATCATGAACACCAGGATTGCCGTGAGTACCACAAATCGCACCACTTGATACACACCGATCACGGTAAAGAGAAGCGTTTTTTTCGCCACTGGCCAGAGTCTACGGGCCGGTGGTTGCTGGCGTCAAG
>JBMCMH010000114.1:0-7755 GCA_048614515.1 Alkalispirochaeta sp.
GTTTTGGGAGAATCGCAGTTGGCCGCACATCCTGGCGGTGACGTTGGCCCCGCTGAGAACGAAGCCTAGAAGGAGGGGACCCGGATTCGGTCGCGGGCCTCGTCTTCGATTCGGTCTCGCGCGTCATCAGCGCGGCGTTCGGCCTCTTCCCGGGCCTGGGCCTCCGCCTCCGCGGCTCTTCGTTCAGCTTCGGCCCGCGCTTGCGCTTCGATTTCCGCTGCGCGACGCTCCGCCTCAGCTCGGAGCTCAGCTTCGAGCTCGTCCCGTAGCGAGGTGAGGCGGGTTTCGATCGCGTCTTGTTGTTCGCGGACCGTATCGCGGTACGTCTCTGCCCGGAGGAGCTCCTCGAGAGATCGGTCTGAGAGCGCTTCTAGTTCCGCGATCTGATCCCGATACGGTCCCAGCTGCGCCTCCACCAGGGCATCGAGCTCTTCCTGGAGCCGAGCCTCCACCTGGGTACGTACCTCCGCCACCAGTTGACTGACCCGCGCCCGCAGCGCATCTACCAGCGATGTTTCCCCGGAGAACTCCGTGATTCGCCCCTCGGTGATCTCGTAGCCCAGATCGGCGGTCACCCGACGGTCGGCGTTGAGTACGTCGGCTACGATCTGCGCGGTGCGGGACGCTCCACCTCCAGTGGTAACGGCCATATCCTCCACCGTGATCCCAAGCGCTCCGGAAAGCACTCGATTTCGGCTCATCGACCCCGATCCTTGAACGGCGGCTGTGCCCCCAAGATCCGTGAATCCCAGCCCCCGCGCGTCCGGTGGGAGGGGTGGAGTGATATCTCCCGCCGTCACGGTGTAGCGCGCGCGGTCCTCGGCGCTGCTGCGCATATCAACCGTGGTCTCCAGGTCGAACGCTCCGCGACGAAACGTGAGACGCGTTGGGCGGTCTATGCGGTCCGGATGGGAGGCGATCGCGTCCAGCCGCACCTCTACCGGTACGCTTCCATCGGTGCCGGAGGCGGTTGCCTGCTGCACATAGAACCGAGGATACTCCGCCGATGGAAACATAATATCCACACCGCCCCGTCCCAGGCCGGGAGACGCGTCGGCCCGGTCGGCGCGAGCGCGCTGCACCGACTGAACCTTCTCCAGTACCAGCATCCCCCGGTCGTAGGTGGTGCCGAGGAAACTCCGCACAAACGTCTCCACCGTGGCCAGCGCAAAATCGCGAGGGTCCACATCAAATGAAGGGATTCGGGCCCGGAGGGTTTGCATGTCCGCAGCCACCGCCGTTCTTACCCGATCGCCGGCGCCCTGCACGCCGGCGATGTCAGCTTGAAGGCGGGCGTACGATTGCTCCACCGTATCGTACAGCGCCTCCACCTCTTCCACTGTGGTGGTGGCATCGGTATAAAGGGTGCGGATCGCCTCCACTGATCGAACCTCTCGGGGATCTACCGTGGAGATCTCTTCCGCCCGTCGTCGAATCCCCGCGACTTGGTCGGAAGTGGCGCCGAGGCGCGTCTCCCAGAACTCGCGCGTTTCCAACGCCTCTTGCGTCAGCGCCTCAATTTCCCGGCGGGATTCGAGGTCGTTGTAGATATCCGCCAGGATCTCCTCCGGATCAATGTCCGTTCCCAACCCGCCAAACGTCTCGTCGGCGGCGCGCTGCGCTCGGATACCGGCTTCATCCAGAGCGGACGGACCGGCATCGGCCGCCTCGGCGTCGGCGGGCTCCGCGGGAAAGAGCTCGCCCGGGGTGTCCCGCTCCGTCCCAAACGCAATGTCCGCCGCAACCAGTTCCTCGATCACTACATTCCCCTTGAGCAGTTCGCCGGTGTTCAGAGCGAACTCGGTGAATCCCAGTTCGAACAGATTCCGGGCGGGATCGTCGGCATCGGTGATCATTACGCTCGCCAGCGAGACCCGGCCCCGAAGCGGGCGGAACTGGAGGCCCTCGATATCACTTTGCGCCTCAAAGGTGGTGGTGAGAAACCCTTCCGCCGCTTCCTCAAGAAGGCGATCCTTAAACAGTATCGCAAACAGCGCTGCCCCCCCGATGATAAGCGCAACCACCGCCAGGCGGCCCATCTTGAGCATACCGCGATTCTTGCGGATCTCTTTGAGGATGCGCGCCAGACGGAGCCGGTCGTCGCTGGAGATATCACCGTTCAGTTGGTATGTGCCGTCCGGACGCTCCTGAAAGACGGACTCAGCAAACAAACGGTCCCGGTCCAGGTGGATGCGACGAACGATCTGCTTTCGGAACTTTCTCGGCGCAAGAGGTTTGGTGTAGCGTTTCTTAATGCGGGGGGTACGGCCCATAGGACGCTCCTCAACTCACCACTGAGTAAACGTTTTGAAAGCGCCTGGTGACAGAAATAAGACGGGATACGCCGGGAATCCGATGCACCGCCTGTACGATTTTGCTTTCAGCGAGGCGGGGATGGATGTTCCGTCGATACACGCGCACGAGGATACGCCCCATGAGGAAGACCGGTATCCAGAGTGCGGCTCCCGCCACGAATGCCCCCATGACCACGGTGTTGTTGAACCGGCTAAACGGAACTACCGGGATGTTGTAGAGGGTGGTAAAAAATCCTTCCAGTGCCTCCGCGGTGAGTATTGCCGATCCCAGGAGATGCAGCTGCCCGTCGGCGAGAGCCGCTACGGGCGAGAGCACCGCCAGAATGAGAAGCTCAATCGCAAGATTCAGTTTCAGAAAAACGGTGATCACAAACAGGGCGACCCACAGGAGATTTCCTGCCGGGAGCAGGGCCAGCCACACTCCCATGGCGATACCCGCCGCGATCTCCCCAGGCCGGCGATTGGCGTTGAGGCTCGCGATGAGCCGCGCGATCCAGGTGATGATCATCCTTTCTGCCTCCCGCTGGCATAGTGTTGTCGCATGTAGCGTAACGTCTCGTCGTCGGCCGCCACGAAGATTAAGCCGGTACTTTTCCACAGGCGGGGGTCGGAGGCATCGAGGACCCAATTCTCGCGATTGACCTCGAGGGTGAGGGGCCGCCCGTCCTCAAAGATCGCGCGGTGCCCCAGGCGATGGAGAATGGGAAGCGCTCCAGCCAGATCCCAGAGCTTTATCCGAGCGACATAGCAGATATAACTGCCGCGGATCAACTTTGCGATTGAATACACCGCACTCCCGTTGGACTGGATTGGATTGCGGCCACTGAAATGTCCGCTATGGACGATCTCCTGGGGCAGGCTGATCATGCCGGTGCTGGCGTAGGCGCGGGACTCCTGGGGAAGCGCGGTGAGTGTCTCGAATTCCCAGTACACCGGATTGCGAGCACCGCGGTGGAAGAGGACGTCGTCACCGGAGGTGATAAACATCTCCCCGGTACGTGGCAAAAACAGCGCGCCCTCCACGAGAACCCCCTGTTTCATGAGGCCCAAGGAAATTCCCCACGTGGGAAGGTGATTGGCGTACGGAGCGGTGCCGTCGATGGGATCTACGATCCAGGTGGTTCCGGCGAGAGCTGCATCGATCGCCGGCTGCGTCCACCCTTCGGCGCTCTCCTCGCCAATGAGGATCGCCCCATTTCCCACCAGCTCCGCCCGGAGGTATTCCTCCACCGCGCGATCGGCGGGGGTTACCAGGGAATAGTCACTTTTATGCTCGGAGGTTGTTGATTCAAAATAGGAAAGGGCGATGCGGCCGGCTTCCAGAAGAAGGTTGCGAATCTGAGAAACGTCCCACTCGTTCATTGCTGCATTGTGGTGTGATCCGAGAGCCTTTGGCAAGGTACGGCTCCAGTGCTACGATATCGGGGTGAAGACCAAACGAGAGATCGGTGGCTACCGGGATATTCACCACAATATGCGCTTCTGGATGCTGACGCTCACGGACACACTGGTGCGCGAAGCCGGCATCGCCGGTATGGCCGACATTGGTGAAGCGGCTGACAGCGCGCGGTGGGCCGGTGCCGGACGGGAGCCGGTGGTGGTATATGACATCGGCGCCAACGACGGAGAGCTCACGCTTCCTGTGGCGGGGGGCCAGCTCACTGCCGAGACGGACGCGCGTCCGGTGCAGGTTGTGGCATTTGAGCCGCAGCCGGCGGTGCGCGCACGGCTCATGGCGCACGCGGCAGAGCGAGGGCTCTCTGTGGCGTTATGGGGTGCGGCGGATCTCACCGTTGTGCCCCTGGCCTTGGGAGATCGGGATGATCTGATAGCGCTCACCGTTTTTACCGACGATACCTTCTCCTCGGTGTACGCCCGTCCTGCGGACGAGATGGAGCGCTACCAACTGGGGGTGGTGGAGACGGTCCGCACCCGCATGCGTCCGCTGGACGATTTGGTCTCCGGTGAGATCGTTCCGCCACCACGCCTCGTAAAGATAGATGTAGAGGGAGCGGAACGGGCGGTGCTGGCGGGCGCTCGGGAGACGCTCTCCCGCTACCATCCCCCCGTTCTGGTGGAGTTCTCCTGCCCCAATAGTGCCAACGCCGGATATGATCGCCGGGAGATTGTGGACGCGCTCAGGAGCGCCGGGTACGATCGGGTAGTGGGACTGTTTCGCAATGAGGATCATGCCCTATACACCGAGGACTCCTTTGGCGACTGCCGCATCTGGAACGTCCTAGCGGTCAACTCATCGCGGTCTGCGGCGGTTACCGCCGTTATCGACCGATATCAATCCCCCTGGGGAGGTTCGCCATGAGCAGCGACGACACACTAACAAATATGTATCCCAAGATCAGCATCATCACTCCCACCCTCAACGAACGGAAGCTCCTGCCGGTGCTCATTGAGAGCATTCACGGGCAAGATTTTGATGACTACGAGGTGATCATTGCCGACGCCGGCTCCAGCGACGGTACCCGGGAGTACGCCGAGGAACAGGGGTGCCGCGTGGTGGAAGGAGGCATGCCCGCCCGGGGTCGCAACGCGGGGGCTGCCGTTGCCCGGGGGGAGTTTCTCTTCTTTTTGGATTCCGACGTGCGCCTCCCAAAGGGGTTTCTCTCCAATGCGTGGGAGGAACTCGAGCGGAAGTTTGTGGATCTCGCCACCTGCGAGGCGCGGCCCATTACCGACGTGGCGTTTGACAAGCTGTTGTTCAACTTTGCTTCCACCGTCACCCGGCTTACGGCACGCACGCAGCCGCGGGCCACGGGATTTTGCATTCTCGTGACCAAGCGGCTCTTCCGGCGGGTCGGTGGCTTCGACGAGACGATCACGCTGGGCGAGGACCACGCATTCAGCAAGGCGGCAGCAGAGTTTCGCCGTTTGGAGTTTCTCACCAGTACCTACGTGGAGGTCAGTGTCCGCCGGCTCGAAAAGGAGGGGCGCGTGGGCTACCTCCTAAAAGCGATCCACTCTGATCTCCACCGGCGGCTCATCGGGGAGATTCGAAATAACGCCATCGAATACGACTTTGCCCACTACGACGAGGACGATCCCGAGCAGCCCAATCAGAACTTTGTCGCCCGGCTGGACCGCTGGTTGCTGCAAGCCGATGAGGGGCTCAGGAACCTTGTGGAGGCTACCCGTGATCTTCCTTCGCCGAACGATCCTGATCAGGAGCTGGGGGAGCGTCTGGAGGAACAATTTGAGCAGCTTCGGCGGGGGCTTCGGAAGCGTCTGAAACCTCGGAATCGGAAGGACGAGAAGAACCGGGAAGCGTAAGCGCGTCGGTGGCGCTGATAATATCCTCGATCTGAGAGCGATTGAGATCACTTACCGATGATATGTTGGCCAGCGCCCCGGCGATCGTTTCCATTCCCGTGGCGATTCGTTGCATCGCATCCCGCGACTGCTGGGTGATGTCGTTCACATTGCGGATCGCCTCGAGCATCTGATCGTTCCCCGACTTCATCTCACTCGACCCGCCGTGAACCGCGCTGGTCATTTCCCGCATCTGGGAGAGCGCTTCCAGGATCTCCGATCCGCCGGTCCGCTGCTCCTCCATGGCGCTAAAGATTTCTTCGAACACCGTCTGCACGTCGGTCAGCGCAGATTGGATCTCCCCGAAGCTCCGGCTGCTGGTGCCGCTGCCCTCAACGAGTCGGGCGATGAGTTGTTGCATCGACTTCAGATCCTGTTTTACCTGATTGGACTGCGTGCTCGTGGTTTCTGCGAGCTTTCGAATCTCATCGGCAACGACCGCAAATCCGCGGCCCGCGTCCCCGGCGTGGGCCGCCTCAATCGCGGCGTTCATCGCGAGAAGGTTGGTCTGACCCGCCACCCCGGCGATGAGCTGATTGGCCTCCTGCAGGCTCTTTCCGGCGGTAGACATCTCCGTTACGAGGGTTTCTTGCTGGTCTAGGGAGGACCGCCCCGCGTCCGCGGCACCGCTCAGCGACTGCAGCTGCTCTTTGGCCCGGGTGGACACTTTGGAAATGCTCTCAATCGAGGAGATCATCTCTTCAATGGACGCGGAGGACTGCTCGATCACCGCCGATTGTTGCTGCACGCTCCCGTCGAGGGATTCGATGTTGCGTGCCATCTCTTCGATAATCGCGGAGGTTTGGGTGACGTTCGCCACGAGATCATCGTTTTGTTCCCGGGAGGTATCCACAATCGTGTTGATTTCCTGCACCGCCTGGGCTGTTTGATCAGAACTCTGTGCCAGTTGCTCACCGGTGTCGGTGAGGACACTCACCCGCTCAACCACCGTGGCTACCACCAGGCCGAGCTGCTCGATGGCAGTGTTGAGATTCGTCCCCAGCTCCGCAACTTCGTCTGTGCCGGTCGCCGCCACCGTGACGGTGAAATCACCGTGGGCCAGGGCTGCACTGGTATCCATAACCCGCCGTACCCGGGACACGATATTGCGAGAGAACATCAGTGCGAATACAAACGCCGCTATCAGGCTCGCGATCGTGGCGACGGCCAACGTGAGTACCCCAGTCCGGGCGGTCTGCTCCATTGTTCTTCGTTGTGTAACCAGCTGATCCGTGATCGCTTCCTCCGCCAGCAGTGCTGCCTCCATGTAGGCGCGGCGCGCGTTTCGGAAACTGCCCTCCATGGCGGTGCTAAACTGGTCGAAGCGCTCCAGCGAATCCATTTGCTGCTGTGCCAAAGACCGCATCGTCTCGAGATATCCGTCCATCTGTTGGGCTGGTTGGCGAACTTCGTCACTGGTAGTAGCGACAACGGTCTGGTAGAGGACCTCCTGGCCGCCCTGGAGGATCGCCCGGGTGTAGTCCCCCGCCTCATCGAGGTACTCCTCAACCCGGGTGATCTCGCTCTCCCGGAGCAACCCGGCGCCGATACTGGTGAGCGTCAAGTTTGCCTGAATCGCGGAATTCTGGGACTGCTGAATCGCGTACAAATGGGGGGTTGAGACGTTTGCTACCTGCAACGCCGCCCGGTTGAGTTGAGTAATCTGCCAGACGCCGATTCCGCCGGCTATGAGAATAATCGCCGCCAGACTCTGGAACGCGATCATAAGACGTGTCCGTAGACGCATGGGTCTGTGACCTCCGCTATATATATATGGGTGAACTTTTTGAAAATCTGCGCAGGAAAACAGCGCGTGGTGAAGTGCTCTGCCCTTACGATACGGCAAACCGGGGGTCCTGTCCACCTGGACGCGTTACTTTGCTGGGCGCACTTCCTTGCTTGCCTCCCACGTTCCGACTCGATAGTCTCTCTGCGTGATCTTTCAATTGCTCCACACCGTCGGGTATCTCACCGTCCTCGCCGGGGCCGGGTATCTGGTCTTTCGACATCCCTGGATGCAGCGGCGGATCTTCCCCAAGTACCTGGTGCTGATACTGTCGATTCTGTTTCCGTTTTACTTCGTGGTGCGGGTGCCCACCGGGTGGGCCAGCGCCAC
>JBMCMH010000115.1:0-7685 GCA_048614515.1 Alkalispirochaeta sp.
GCACGGTCACGTACCGCAGGCCTCGGCACGACTCCCGTATATCCCTACTCCTTATCCCGTCATCGCCACCACGCCCCACATAATCGCGAAGCTCACCATGATGCTCAGGTTGACCATGGTGGTGGCCAGCCGCGTATCCAGGCCGAACTCCACGCTGAAGGGGATGCTGGTCATGCCGATGGGCAGGATGAAGACGATGGCTAACACCTGGCGGTACAACGGAGTCGCTCCCAGCAACACGATGCTGGATACCGCCAGCAGCGCCCCCACGGCGTACCGTAATCCTAGGACGCGCACGATAATCGGCAGGTCGCTGCGTCGCACCCGGAGCGACTGAAAGATGCCCAACACCAACAGCGCCAGCGCGCCGTTGGCGGCGGCCACGGTGCTGATTCCCCGCTCCACGGGTGCCGGGAGCCGCCACCCCGTGAGGTTGAGCACCAACGCCCCCAGAAAGACCACCATCGGCACGGAGGTGATGAGGGTGCGACCGATCCGGCGGAGTGCCTCGCGCAGGCCGAGGGTGGCCGCGACACCCGCCGATCCCTGGGCTGCGCCCGCCGCCGCAAGCCCGCCGAACCAGCCTGCAACAACATAGTTGATACCCAGCACGGTCAACCCATTGCCCACGTCATATATCGCCAGCATGCGCACCGCCTCGGTGCCCCAAATCCCCATAACGATGGGAAACGCAAACAGCCCGTTGTTGAATCCCATGGAGCACATCGTCATGAGGCCGCGTTCCGCCGGGGGGCGGCGTCGAAACAACACCGTCGCCGCCACAAACGCCACGGCACTGTGGCCCAGCGCCAAGAGCGGCAGGAACAGCAGTGAAACCGACAGTTCGACCCCGGGAAGGGTTTCCAGAATGAGCGCCGGGAGCGTTACGTTGATCACGAGTTTTGCGAGGAGCGCACCGTGCTCCCGGGTGACGAGCCCGATTTTGCGCAGCCCGTAGCCCAGAGCCATCACGAGGACGGCGGAGAGAAATACCGTGTTGGGGTCGGTGGCGGTGACGTCCATCGCGGCGGATTATGCCATGCGAAAGAACGCCGCCACCAGCAGGTAGGTACCCACAATCGCCGCGAGGATGATGAAAAAGTACGGCAGGACTACCTGTAATCCGGCGATCACCATGGCGAGAATCTCGGAGGCGCGAAACTCCGGTTCCACGTCCCGGCGCTCCGAATTCAACGTGCTGGAACCCCGCGCCTCGGGCCGCGGCTTGGTAGCCCCCGCCTTCCCGCCACGCCGCCGGAAGCGGCGGAGGCGCCTACTCTTGGGGAAGATCAGCAACGGAGACCCCAGACCGGGGCGCCCCGGCGGTAGTGAGTTCCTCCGGTGGATGCACCAGATGGCATGCGGCGAAGTGGCCGGACTCGGTGGCGCGCAGCGGCGGAATCACCGTTCGACAGACGTCCATCACGTAGGGACAGCGCGTATGAAAGGGGCATCCCGCGGGGGGATTGGCGGGGCTGGGCACGTCACCTTTCAGGATGATGCGATCTTTCTTGGTGGTGGGGTCGCTCTTGGGAATCGCGGACAGAAGCGCCTGGCTGTAGGGATGCAGCGGATTGCGGTAGAACTCGTTCTTGTCCGCCACCTCCACCAGCCGTCCCAGATACATCACGCCCACCCGGTCGGCGATGTGCTTTACCACGCTCAAGTCGTGGCTAATGAAAAGGTAGGTGAGATCCCGCTCATCCTGCAAGTCTTCCAGGAGGTTGATAATCTGGCTCTGAATACTCACGTCCAACGCGGAGATCGGCTCATCGGCCACGATAAACTGCGGGTCCAAGGCCAGCGCCCGCGCGATCACCACCCGTTGTCGCTGCCCGCCGGAGAACTCGTGGGGATAGCGGTGCACGTGGTGTGACTGCAATCCGCACCGCACGAGCACTTCCTCGGCACGGTCCATCGCCTCCGATCCGGTGGCGATGTGGTGGACCTGCAGGATCTCCTTGATCGCCGCTCCCACGGTCATGCGCGGATTGAGGGCGCTGTAGGGATCCTGGAATACGATCTGCATCTCTTTGCGCATCAACCGCAACCGCTCATCGGTGGCGGTGTACACGTTCTCCCCGCGGTACAGCACCTCGCCCTCGGTGGCGTTCTGCAGCCGCAACACCACCTGGCCGGTGGTGCTCTTGCCACAGCCGCTCTCTCCCACCAGGGCAAACGTCTCACCAGGGTAGATATCAAAGTTGAGTCCGTCCACCGCTTTTACGTGGCCCACGGTCCGGCTAAACACGCCGGTCTTAATGGGAAAGTACTTCTTCAGGTTCCGGATCGAAACGACCGGATCCTGGTTATAGTTCGGTTCAACCATTGCTGCCTTCCTGTTTGCCCTCATGCAACCAACATCGAACCAGATGGCGATCATCGAGCATCGTCACTCCCGGCATCTGGTCATGACACACCGGCATCGCGTGGGGACAGCGCGGATGAAAGGGGCAGCCCCCCGGCATTTGCAGCGGATTGGGCACGTTTCCGGGAATGAACTCCAGCCGCTCACCGGTGCTTTCGATCGTTGGCCGGCTGCCGATAAGCCCCTGCGTATAGGGATGCGACGGTGAGTGAAACAGCGTCTCCACATCCGCTTGCTCCACCACCTTGCCGGCGTACATCACCGCCACCCGGTCCGCCATCTCCGCGATTACGCTCAGGTCGTGGGTAATAAAGAGGATCGCCGTACCGATGCGCTCGGAGAGTTCCCGCATGAGCTCCAGGATCTGCGCCTGAATCGTCACGTCCAGGGCGGTGGTGGGCTCGTCGGCGATAAGGAGTTTCGGGTTGCAGCTCAGCGCCATGGCGATCATCGCGCGCTGCCGCATGCCGCCGGAGAAGCGGTGGGGGTACTCGTCGATCACCTCTTCCGCCCGGGGAATCCCTACGGTGCGCAGCATTTCGATCGCCCGCCCCCGGAGTTCGGCGCCGGAGAGGCCCTGGTGCAAGCTAATTGCTTCCATCAGCTGGTCGCCGATGGTAAAGACCGGGTTGAGGCTCGTCATCGGCTCTTGGAAGATCATGGCGATATCGTTGCCCCGGACCTTCCGCAACTCTTCCTTGGAGATCTTCAGAAGATCGCGGCCGTCGAAATTGATCTCACCGCCGTCGATGGTCGCCGGGGGCGTGGGCAGAAGTTGCAGGATGCTCAAGGACACGGCGGTCTTGCCGCAGCCGCTCTCTCCCACGAGTCCCACCACCTCGCCGGCGTTAATCTCGAGGTTCACATGGTCTACGGCGCGAACCTTGCCGCCGTCGGTGTTAAAGCTGGTCTGGAGGTCGCGTATTTCCAGTAGTGGTGCCATTGGTGCTCTCGTTCCTCCGTGTTATCGCGTTTTGGGATCGAGGGCATCCCGCAATCCATCACCCACCAGGTTGAAGCCCAGAACCATGAACAGGATTGCCAGGCCCGGGTAGGTAGTGAGATGGTGGGCGGTGCGAATGTAGTCGCGCCCATTACTGAGAATTGCGCCCCACTCCGGCGTCGGCGCCTGCGCCCCGAGCCCGAGAAACCCGAGCCCCGCCGCCCATAGAATTGAGGTGGCGATCTGAAAGGTGCTCTGCACGATAATCGGCGCCAAACAGTTGGGCAGAATGTGACGAAAGATGATACTGAAGTCGCCGATTCCCGCTGCCCGGGCGGCCGCCACGTAGCTCTGTTCTTTGGCGGCCAGCGTGGATCCCCGCACCAGCCGGGCGTAGATCGGCACACTGGCAATACCGGTGGCGATCATCACGTTCTCCACCCCCACCCCCAGCACCGTGACCACCACGATCGCCAGGAGAATCCCGGGAAACGCGATCATAATATCGATAAAGCGCTGAGTAATGATATCCAACTTGCCGCCGTAATACCCACTCACGGCGCCGATCGGTACCCCGATGCCGATACCGATCACCACAGATATGATGCCGATCCCCAGCGAGATGCGACCACCGTAGAGCATTCGGCTGTAGAGATCGCGGCCGAGCGCGTCGGTACCGAGCCAGTTCTCTCCGCTAATCGGCTGCAAGCGGTTGGTGAGATCATTATCGGTCGGACTATGGGTCGCAAGAACCGGAGCAAACACAGCAGCCACGAGAAACAGGCCGATAATGGCCAGACCCACGACGGCGCCGCGATTGCGCAGCAAATGACGGATCACCGCCCGAACCTCGCTATGCTCCTGCGTCGAGGCGACCTCGACATCCACGTCTTCTGGAACGACTTCGGGACTACTCATATCGCCACCCTATCCATCAGTTATCCTGACCCTGGTAATGAATCCGGGGATCCAGGAACGCATAAATCACGTCAACTACTAAGTTGATTATCACGAACAGTAACGCCAACAGCATCACGGTACCCTGCACCACCGGGTAATCGCGCCGCAGAATTGCATCCACCAGCAGACGACCAACCCCCGGCCAGGCAAACACGGTCTCTGTGAGCACCGCTCCTCCCAGGAGAATACCAAACTGCAATCCCAGCACCGTCACCACCGGAATGAGCGCGTTCTTGAGGGCGTGCTTGTAGATCACCACCCGTTCCGCGAGCCCCTTGGATCGCGCCGTGGTGATAAAATCTTGTTTGAGCACGTCAAGCATACTGGAGCGGGTGATGCGTGCCATGAGCGCAGCGCTGGCCATACCCAACGTAATGCTGGGAAGAATCAGGTGCCGGACACTTCCCATGCCGGTAGCCGGCAGCCATCGTAACTGCACCGCAAACAGGAGCTGGAGCATGAGCGCCAGCCAAAACACCGGCGCCGCAACCCCCACCAACGCCGCAAACATACTGGCGTTGTCAAAGATTGAGTTCCGGCGAGTGGCGGAAACGATTCCCGCGGACACGCCGACCACAGTGGCGATCAGCAATGAAATGCTGGCCAGGGTCAGCGTCCGGGGGAAGCGCTCCCCAATTTCTGTGGTAACCGGGCGGCGGCTGAACGTAGAATTCCCAAGATCTCCCGTTACCAGACCCTGCATGAAGCGACCGTACTGAATATGGATCGGATCATCCAGACCATACCGGTCACGCACCTGCTGAATATACTGCGGGGACGCGTTGACGCCGGCCAGAGCCCGCGCCGGGTCACCGGGAAGGAGTCGGATTATGGAAAACACGATGAGTGAAACGCCGAACACTACAGGTATCGTGAGGAGTAGGCGTCGCACGATATATTGATACACGGGTGGGAACCTCCCTGACGGAACTGGTCACAGACAAAAGACCGCCGCCCGTTGGGCGGCGGTCCCATCATACATCTCGAAAATTAGTCGGCGAAGGACGCATCCCACGCGCTGAGGTTCTCAAGCGGGTGGTGGATCAAACCTTCCACGTTGGTGCGGTTGGCGTTGATCTGTCCTTCGTTGTGCAGAAAGAGCCAGGGAGCGTCGTCCCAAATCAGCTCAATCGCCTCTTCGTACAGCTCTTCCCGAACCGACGGATCGGTCTCGACCCGCGCCTCATCCAGGAGCTCATCAACCCGGTCATTGCTGTAAAATCCACGGTTGTTACCGTCGGGATTCCACTGACGGCTGTGGAGCAGCGCATAGAGACCGTAGTCGGAGTCCAGTGTAACCGTTCCCCATCCCAGCATAAACGCATCGTACTCAGCCTGATCCGGCGGCTGACTGGTGAACTCGAGGTAGCTTGACCATTCCCGCGTCTCCAGCGTGGCGTTCACGCCGACATCCGCCAGCATGTCCTGCACCGCCTCGGCCACGGTATCGTCCAGGAGGTAGCGGCCAGTGGGATGGTGAAGCGTCATATCCAATCCATCTTCAAAGCCGGCTTCCGCCAGGAGTTCCCGGGCGCGGTCAGGATCGTATTCATACGGTCCCACCGACGTGTGACCAAACACCGCCGGAACTACCGGTGCATCGGAGGCCTCCGCGGCACCATCAAACAGTCCGTTCACGATAGCCTCTTTGTCCACGGCGTAGTTCAGCGCCTGTCGTACACGAGGATCATCAAAGGGCTCCTTCTCGTTGTTGAACCCGATATAGATCGTTCGCACACTCGTCTCGTTGACCACCTCGATATTGGGGTCCGCCTCGAGCCGGTCTACTTCCTGCGGAGGAACGCGCATAATCGCATCGGCCTCACCCGTCTCGAGGGCGACGATCAACGCCGAACTCTCCGGAATGAAATCGAACACGAGATTGGGGATTTCCGGAGCACCGCCCCAGTAGTCGTCGTTCACTTCCAACACGATCTGCTCACCGCGGCTCCATTCAGTCATGCTGTACGGGCCCGTTCCAATCGGCTCCTCAAAGGTGTCTTCCGCACCGAGTCCCTCGAGCTGCGCGGGACTCACAATCCCGATAAAGCTATGGGAGAGGTGTGAGAGGATCGGGGCAAACGGCTCCGCCAGCGTGAGCTGCAGCTCATACTCGCCCACCGCCTCGATCTCTTCCACCGAGCCCAGCAGGAACGCATACGCGGCACCCACATCGGGATCCACAAACCGGCGCAAGTTCACCGCCACCGCCTCGGCGTTCAGCGGCTCACCGTCGTGAAACTCAACGCCCTCACGAATCTGGAACGTCCAGACCGTGCTCTCGTCGTTGGATTCCCAGTCGGTGGCGAGCATCGGCGTCAGCGTGCCGTCCTCTTCCATGTAAATCAATCGCTCAACCACGTGCTCACCAACGGTGGCGGCCGGTGCCGACGTCATGTTAACCGGGTCCAGGGACTCCGGTTCGGCTCCGAGGCCGATTGTGAGGGTATCCCGCTCTAGCTCGGACTCAACCTCTTGGGCCCCTCCGGCAAACACACTTCCCACCGCAATGAGGGAAATGAGCATCCACACTGTGGTCACAGACCACATCTTGACTATGCCTCGCATAGCACCTCCTCTTTAGAAATATAACTTGACGAGTATATTCTTGAGATTTTGACCGGTCAAGAGGCGGTCAGCCCCCCGCTTTCCGTATATATATCAGCCGGGGGTGCCGGGCTTCGATTTCTTGATCAAACGTCGCTGTCCGAGCCCGGTTTAGAAGCGGGAGGCTCCGGTGGTGTCCGCGTGGTGTCGGGGGCCCGAGGCGCATCCGCGGCCTGGTCTCCGTCCGCGATCTGCTTCGCTTCGGCGTCGGCAGCCTGCTCTGCGTCGTACTTTTTCCACTCCGCCGCCACGTCAAACATGTTCGGCACCCGACTGCCCATCATGGGAGGCGGCGTCCGCTCCTCGTGGGGCCGCCGATTTCGGTGGATCTCCATCTCATCCGGTTCCTGGATCCGCACATCAAAATATCGACCGGAGGCGGTTACCGGCGGCTGCCCAACGTTACGGTGAGACACAAGCACGGAGTAGACGTCGGTTAGATCTTGCCCCTGCTCACAGATCGTGTAGCGGTAGTAACAGTCTCCGCTTTCCAACAGGCGCCGGTGGGCAGCGTTTTGCGGCAAATCCGGATCACTCTCGGTGCGGATCTCATTGCGCAGCCCGCCGTACCAGGCGCGTCCCATCTTGAGAATGTGCGGTACCCGGGCGTGCTCCAGATAGTACAGCTCCCAGATGCCCGCCATGGAGGGCACCGCTCCGTTTATGTCCCACCGGGACACCGGCAACAACGGCGACCAAACGATGTTGAAATAGGCAATGTCCCGGCGGACACGTTTGACCACCACGGGGCTGCGACGACTCATATCGGGGAGTATAGCGTAGGGAGGCTGGGGAACACAAAAGGGG
>JBMCMH010000116.1:0-7658 GCA_048614515.1 Alkalispirochaeta sp.
CGGAGAACATCGGGTGGTTTCCTGAGCAAATGGTGCGAAACCCCGGCGGTCAGCAGGGCAACCAGGGCGGTAGCAAAATAGACGACGCCCAAAACCGACCCCGGTGGCGCAACGAAGACCCCGTACGCCGCCTGCTCCACTCCGAGGGCGAGACCAATTATGAAGATACGGCGAATATTGCGAGAGAACCGATCCCGGCGTACCGCACCGTGGTGCTTACGAGGAATCGAGGGGGTGATACGTTCCGTCAGCGTGGATACAGTAGTCAGAAGACGCATAGAATGGGTGCGCGATCTCCCTACGCGTGTTGTGCTCGATGGTGTGGATGTGATTCAGGATCACTCACCCACCGGACAGCGCGGGCGTTGCTGTGCACCTGCTCCACGTTTTTGCACCCGGGAATGACGCACGTTACAGCCGGATTGTTCAGCGGCCACGCCAGGGCCCACTCCACCAAGGGCGCTCCCTCAGGAAGCTCCTCGGTTCGCACCTGCTCAACTTCGTTGAGAATGCTCTGCCGCTTCTCCGGGTCCATCTTCGAGCGCCAGTCGTTCTCCGGGAAGGTTGCATCCGAACCGTACTTGCCGCTCAGGAATCCGCTGGCAAGAGGTACTCGCGCCAGTACGCCCATGTTCGCTGCAGCCGCCGCGTCGAACACCTCACCTTCCGGTGCGCGATCCACCCGGTTGTAGATAATCTGCAGCGTCTCGCATCCGGCGCGCGGTGCCGCCTGAACCTGTTTGAGGTTGTCGTTCTTACTTACTGAGAGACCTAGATGGCGCACCAGGCCATCCCGTTTGAGGCGGGCCAGCTCCTGCCAGAGTTCCTCGTGAAAGAACTCCTCGTCGGAGGGACTGTGAAACTGCAGTAGATCCAGGTAATCAGTCCGGAGGGAACGCAGAGACTCCTCCACCTGCTTTCGGACATCGGCGGGATCCCAGTGGCGGGTGCGTTCCTGATAGCCGTGGTAGTGGTGACCGAACTTGGAGGCGACGATCCACGAATCCCGCTCTCGATGGAGGCGCTCTCCAATGAGTTGTTCGGAGAGATGGTCTCCATAGCACTCGGCGGTATCGATCAGATTAATGCCTTCGTCTTTGGCCGCTCCCAGAATCGCGTCAACTTCAGCGCTGGTGAAGTCGACTCCCCACTCGCCCCCGAATTGCCACGTTCCCACGCCTACCACGCTCACGTTGATTCCCGTGCTTCCTAGTGTCCTGTAAATCATGCTGTCACTCTATCAAACTCTGCAGATAGTGGCAGCCGGAATGCGATCCCGCCGGATACCGGTATGATGGCGAGCGTTAGTGGGTTGCGTTAGTGGGTTGCGGCAAACTCCTGGGCGGCAGTTACCACGGCCTGAAACAATCGTAGATACCCGGAATCGATTGGTGGCAACGCCTCGGCGTGAAATTGGACGCCCATGCAGAACGCCCGAGACGGATCTTCCACACCTTCAATGATGCCGTCGGGAGCGCGGGAGGTCACCACAAGCCCACTGCCAAGATCGCGCAAACCTTGGTGATGAAAGCTGTTTACCAGGATCCGCCCCTCGGCGTCCGGTGGAAACAGCTGCTCCATCCGTGATCCCGGCTCAGCTGAAATAGAATGGTGGAGACTTTCCATCGGGTTCTGGAACGGCGCGTGCCCGATCGGGTTGGCGACCTCACTGGGAATATCCTGATAGAGGGTCCCGCCGCGGTGCACATTCATAATCTGAATGCCACGACAGATGCCGAGAATCGGAATGTCTCGCTGCTCCGCCGCCGCGAGCAGGGCCAGTTCCCAGCGGTCCCGGGGCAGATTGGTGAGCCCCAACTCCGGACGCGGTTCCTCTCGAAACATGATCGGTGATACATCCTCGCCACCGGTGAGGATGAGGGCATCCAACCGCGCCACAACATCCGCCGCCAGCGCGGTCTCCGCTACGGTGGGTATCAGCCACGGAACTCCTCCAGCATCAACCACCGAGCTGACGTAGTTGTACTGGACTTTGGTGTAGTATTTGTGAGACTCCCGGGCACTGAACATCGTGATCCCTACTACGGGGGCATTCTGATCGCTCATTGCGAATCTATCTCCTTCCAGTGGTGACACGCCACCGTATGGCCCGTAGGACCGGCGGGGGCTGCGGCGGCAGTACCTGCCGCGTCTACCGTGGCGGCTACGCCGATCGATGCCACCGGCTCCACGGCCGGTGGGGTATCAACACACACCGCGGTAGCGTAGGGGCAGCGGCCGGCAAAGGGACAGCCCGGCCGTTCTGCCGTGGGGGAGGGGAGTTCGCCGCTGATCGCCTCTTTGTTCCCGGCGCGAGTTGGATCGGGAACGGGAATACTGCGGAGGAGTGCCCGCGTGTAGGGGTGTTTGGGATTACGGTACAGTTCCTGGGCCGGCGCGGTTTCCATGATTTTCCCCAGATACATCACCGCCACACGGTGGGAGATGTGTTTCACCACCGCCAGATCATGCGCGATGAACAGAAGCGCCACCCCGAGCTCCTGCTGGATCCGTTTGAGCAGATTGAGAATCTGGGCCTGAATCGAGACATCCAGCGCGCTCACCGGCTCATCGGCGATAATCAGCTCCGGCTGGGAGGCGATTGCCCGGGCGATGCCGATGCGCTGCCGCTGGCCACCGGAGAACTCGTGGGGATAACGGCGAATGTAGGCGCGGGGCAGGCCGGTGAGGTCCATGTATTGGTACACCAGGGCCTCTGCATCTTCACCCCGCCGGTAGCGTCGCAGGGGCTCGGCGATAATGTTGCCGATCGTCATGCGTGGATCGAGAGAGCTGTAGGGATCTTGGAAGATCATTTGCATCCGATGTCGCATCGGTCGCAGGGCCCGCGGAGATAGTCCCCCGATTTCCGTTCCATCGAGATAGATCGAACCGGAGGTCGGCCGTTCGAGCCCAACAATTGCGCGGCCGGCGGTCGTCTTCCCGCATCCGGACTCTCCCACGAGCCCAAGCGTCTCTCCCGGATATACCTGCAGCGATACGCCGTCAACGGCACGCACCGCCCCATGGGCGCGGCGCAGTACCCCCGTGCGAACGGGAAAGTGCACCTGGAGGTCCCGCACATCAAGAATGGGTCGTTTCGTCTCCGATGTCACCGGGCGTCCTCCTCGATCCGGGGGGCGTCGTTTAGCCAGCACCGCACCGTATGTCCCGCGCGCACCCAGGTGGTGGGGGGATCTTCAGTGGTGCAGCGCTCCATCACGTACTCGCAGCGCGGGGCAAAGGGGCAGCCCGGGGGCAGATCCGACGCGTCCGGCACCTGGCCCGGGATCACCTCCAGCCACTCATGCTCCGTTTCAAGATCAGGGATGCTGCGGCGCAGTCCCGCCACGTAGGGATGCACCGATTGGCTGAAAATTTCATGGACGTTGCCGGCTTCAACCACCCGGCCGGCGTACATTACCACCACCCGATCCGCTACTTCCGCTACCACCCCCAGATCGTGGGTAATGAGTATGACCGCCAAGCCCATCTGTTCTTGAAGATGTTTCAATAGGCGGAGGATTTGCAGCTGCACGGTGACGTCGAGGGCGCTGGTAGGCTCGTCGGCGATGATGACTTCCGGTTCACAGGCCAGGGCGATGGCGATCATCACCCGTTGGCGCATACCGCCGCTGAGCTGGTGGGGATACTCACCCATCCGTTGTTCCGGTGCGGCGATTCCCACCTTGCGCAACAGATCCAACGCCCGACCCCTGGCCTCCCGGGGTCCACAGATTCGGTGAATCAACATCGGCTCCATGATCTGTTTGCCGATCGTGTGCACCGGGTTGAGGGAGGTCATGGGCTCTTGAAACACCATCGATATCCGTCTGCCTCGGATGCGCCGAAGATGATCTTCGGAAGCGCGGGCCAGATCCGATCCATCGAACATGATGTGCCCCGATACTAGTCGTCCCGGTGGCCGCGGCACGAGACCCAGCACGGAGTGAGCCGTAACCGACTTGCCGGACCCGCTCTCTCCGACCACAGCCAGCGTTTCACCGGGATAGAGATCGTATCCGGCTCCTTCCACCGCATGGACGACCCCGTCATCGGTATCAAAGACGACGCGGAGATCCTCGATTCGCAGGAGCGGTGTGGCCGGCTGCGCTGTGTTCATATTCGTATTCATACCGCTATCACCGTAGACGCGTATCAAACGCGTCGCGAAGCCCATCTCCGAGGAGGTTTACCGACAGTACCGTCAGCAAGATCAATACCCCCGGGACAACCGCCATAAGTGCGTTCTGGTACAGAAATTGCTGACCGGTGGAAAGCATCGAGCCCAGACTCGGAGTTGGGGGCTGGATTCCCAGACCCAAAAACGAGAGCCCCGAGATAGTGAGGATCGTTTCCCCCACCTTTAACGTCGCCATAACGACCAGCGGCCCAATGGTGTGGGGCAGAATATGGCGCACGAGGATTACCGGGCTGGGCACGCCCATCACCCGGGCGGCGTCCACAAACTGGCTACGCCGCAGAACAAGCACCTGTCCGCGAATAAGTCGCGCCAGCTGCATGATCCCAGAAAGGCTCACCACGAGTACCAGGTTCAGGAGTCCCGTTCCGAGCGCCGCCATGAGCGCGATCGCCAGGAGAATAAACGGCACCGAGTTCCACATCTCCAGGATGCGCATAATGAGTGCATCCGCCCACCCACCGTAATATCCGGCGATGAGCCCGAAGAGCGTCCCCAACGCGATATTCACGATCACCGCCAGCACGGAGACTCCCACGATCGTGCGGAGCCCGAAGATCGCCCGGGAGAGAACATCGCGGCCCAAATCATCGGTGCCGAGCAGGTGCTGATCTCCGGGACCGGCGGCCACCAGGGCCCAGTTGATCTCGTATGGATCGTGGGGAACGAGAAAGGGACTGAACACCCCCACATACAGGAGAATGAGAACGATCACCATTCCGGTCATGGCGGCGCTGTTGGCCTGAACCTTTCGCCACGCCAGGACGCCGGTGGATGTAATCTCCGCTTCACCACCTCGCGGGCGAGTGATGATCGCCACTACCACGAGCAACGCTGTAATCGCGGCGCCTACGCCGTAGGACACCGCATGATCAAAGGAGTGTGTCATTCGCGGAGCAAACAACCCCAGCCCCGCCAGATACACGGCGATGAGGATCCATAAACTGCGACGAAAGCCCAGAACTCGTTTACTCATAGCTAATCCGCGGATTGATCACTGTATATAAGATATCTACCGTTAAGTTCACGATTACGTAGACCAAACCCAGAAAGAGCACCGTCGCCATTACCAACGGCTCATCCCGCCGGAGAATCGCGTTAATCGCCAAACGTCCCGCGCCGGGCCAGGCAAATACGGTCTCCGTGAGCACGGCACCGGCAAACAGCCGGGCAAACTGGTTCCCGATGTTGGTAACGATCGGTATCAATGCGTTCTGCAAACCGTGGCCGAGAATGATCCGTGCCCGGCCCGCTCCCTTTGACGCGGCGGTGCGAATGTAGTCTTCGCTCAGTACTTCCAGCATTGATGAGCGTGTGAGCCGGGTCGTGGAGGCCATGAGGACCAGAGACAGCGCGAAAGCGGGCATAATCACATGCCGAAGGCCGTTCGCCGTCCATATCGGGCCCCCATATCCACTGGCGGGAAGCCACTGCAGTCCCACGGAAAAGACGTATATCAAGAGAATTCCCGTGAAGAACACCGGAATCGACACCCCGAATAGGGCGATTCCCATTGAGGCGTAATCGAAGACGGTATTCCGGCGAACCGCCGCGATAATCCCGGCGGGAATCGCCACCACCAGGGCGATGATAAGAGCCGCCAGTCCCAGTTGAAGCGTCGCCGGCAAGCGGTTCAACACGAGGGCCGAGACGCTTTCACCGTAGTAGATCGACTGTAGCTCACCGGAGAACAGGTTTTGCATCATCAGGACATACTGAACCGGGAGTGGTCGATCGAGGCCGTATTTGGCGCGGGTGAGTTCAATTACCGACTCGCTCGCCTCCGGTCCGGCCAGGAGTGCCGCGGGGTCGCCGGGGGTGAGCTTGAGAATTGCAAAGATGAAGACGGACAAAAATATGACCACCGGAATCATTGAGAGAATCCGGCGCAGGATATAGCTCAACATGGGTGGCTTGGTATTCCTCCGTCTGCGGGCATACGCCCCGTGATGGTAATCTCAGACAGACTACCACACACGGAGCGGACACAAAAGTGTGATCGTTATCGGAGAGACACGTTCCGTTCGGCCGTTACCAGGTTGAAGTATCCCTGTGGCGACGCCTCGAAATCCGCAACCGCTTCGTCAACGCCGACGATTTGGTTGAGCCACACCAGTGGAATGTGAACGTAATCGGTGGCGAGGGTCTGTTCCATCACCTGATGGTAGATCTCTCGGCGCTCATCGCTATCGGTAACGCGTCGACCTTCATCCAGGAGCTCATCCACCTCGGCGTTCTCGTACTGAGAGAAATTGCGATTGGATGACGAGTGGAAGATGCGGTACGTCCAGCGATCGGGATCCGGAACTGATCCCCAGCCCATGGTGTAGATCGGCACGCCCTCTTCCAGCATCGGGAGGAGCGTACCAAATTCAGGGCTTTCCACCGATGCGGAAATATCAAACTCCCGCAGTGCCGTGGCTACCGCCTGGGCGACACGCAAGCGAAGTGGATCATCGACGCTGTAGATCGTGAAAGAGAAGTTGTCTTCCAGTACGCCGTCGGAGCGGAGTTCTTCAATCAGTTCCGCGGCGCGATCGGGATCGTACTGCAACGCCGCATCCTCCAGATCGTCCGTCTCGCCCCCGAGGGTGTTGGGCGGAATCCAGCTGTACGCGCGCGTTCCCGCCTCTCCCCAGATACCTTCCACCATGGAATCCACATCGATCATGTGGTAGACCGCCTGGCGAAATCGCACATCGGAGAACGGCTCTTCATCATCAACAAAGCCCAAGTACCGGTTGGACAGGCCCGGCACGATTTGCACCTCAAGATTGTCGCGGCCGTCAATACGGTCGATGTCTTGCGGCAGGACGTTGGTTGCGATGTGGATTCCTCCCGAGAGGAGCTCCGCGGTCATCGTTTCCGCCTGGGGAATGGGCCGGAACACGACTCGGTCCAGCGCGGGCTCAGTCAGGAAGTAGTCGGGATTGCGCTCGAGCACGATCCGATCATCCGGTACCAGCTCAACGAACCGGTACGGACCGGTACCCACGGGTTCGCGATCAAAGCCGTCCATACCAACCTCTTCCGCGTAATCCTTGGGGATGATGCCCGTGGAGGGATTTCCCATGGCCAGAATGAGCGCGGCGTAGGGACTCTCGAGCTCAAACCGAACGGTGTACTCGTCGTCCACGATTACCTCATCGATCTGTTGGAAGAACTCCGCGCTGGGCGAGGCGTTGTCGGGGTCGAGGATCTGCTCGTAGGTGTACTGTACATCCTCTGCCGTGAGCGGCTCGCCGTTGTGAAACACCACGTCGTCCCGCAGAGAGAACGTGTAGGTAAGCCCATCATCGGAGATCTCCCACGACTCGGCCAGGAGCGGCTGCGGATCGCTGGAATCCTCTTTGAGGGACACGAGCGTATCGTAGATATTTCCTGCCAGCGCTTCGGAGTACAGATCGCTGATCATAATCGCGTTGAGATCGGCCGGTTCCTGGGGAATTCCGATTCG
>JBMCMH010000117.1:0-7639 GCA_048614515.1 Alkalispirochaeta sp.
GTGGCGCGCGCAGTCGGCGCAATCCATCCCGCGGATCGGTAGTTCGACAATTGAGATCGTGTTCATTTTCGCCGTATCCGGCGGCGAATCGGTATTGCTGACCATACCTATAAGGTTAACTCACCGCACCAGATAGCGTCTATGTCCGCTGCGCATCGGTCAGCATACTCTGCAGGTGTTCCACGATATCTGCGGGCCACGGCGCGATGATGCGATTAAAGATTTCCCACTTCCCGGCGTAAAGCGCTCGCGACGCCTCCTCGAACCCCACCCGGTCGCCAGCCAGAACCCACATCACGCTGTGGACAGCTTCGACGCGCTCCTGGAGAATCTCCTCCGGTGACATATTCTTGATCGCCTGCTCCACCAGCAACCGAAGCGTGGCGGAAGCTCGCTTCGGCCTGCGCTCCAACCATTCCCAGTGGCGCGGCAGGAGGCACACTTCACCACACTGCACTCCCATGCGGGGGCGCCCGGGCCCCTTCTGGGGCTCAGCCGGAGCAATCCGCTGCAACAGGCGGTCCAAGCTCTCGTTCAGGTCAAACTCCACTTGACGTCCGGTGTCATCCCGAAACAGGAGAATCGGGTCTTCCCGAAGATCGTTGGTGTGAAACTTTGCGTGGGCCGCCGTCAGGACGTCGCCCAGCTTTCCGGCGGCAATGCGCCGCGATCCCGCAAAGGCGGTATAGGTTGGGTCGGTACTCATGAGATGATATTACCCGGGTTTAATTGTTTTGTATATAAAATCCTGGTTAATTCTGCGTCGACTCGTCTCGACGCTGTTCCTCTTTCTGTTCTTCCCGTCGGGAAATCTCCGTCGCGACGTACTTGATGTGCGCTTTGAGGCGTTTCTTGCGGTCGCCGGGCTCGTCGGTGTCACCGAGGGACTTCAACTCCGCTTCCAGCTTCTCCTGCAGCGCATACAGGGATTCGATCGATTCCGCCTGCTCCGCCCGGTCGAAGGCGATCGCCTCGATGTCGGTCTCATCGTCCCCGCCGGCAGGGTGATTATCCGATTCGGCGTCGGGAGCCTCATCGCTGGGAATCGGCGGCGGCACGTAGGCGGCTGAGGAGTCGGAGGAGCGCCGATCGGTCAGACTGGGTGAGGCGATCTCGATCGCCTGGCGGTGAAGTGTCGTGAGAATCGCCCGACGGAGATCCGAGGTGGCGGTGAGAAGCGCGCTGGAATCATCTAACAGTCCGTACACGCGGTAGCGAATAGCGTGGTCCAGGAGCTCTTCCACGAGCACGAACGGTTCATTCAATTCCACCTGCTCCGCGGCCTCCTTCAACGCCGCGATCACCGTCTCATGGGCCACGGTATACCCGATGGACACATCCACATTTACGAACGTTCCGCCCCGGCGCGTCACATGGACCGCGTTTTGCGTCAAGAGTACGTTCGGCACGGTCACGATATCCCGGGTGATGAGTTGAATTTCGGTGTGAAACAGCGAAAGATCAGCCACACGACCCACGACGGACTGAAACCGGATGAAATCTCCGGCACGAAAGCCTCTGGTCACGCGGAGCATGATTCCCGCCATGGCGTTTCCCACAAACGTCGTTGAGGAAAGTGCGATCGCGGCGCTCAGAAGAACGCCCATGACGCTGAGAATCTGGCCACGAATCTCAGGGGAAACCGGCAAGAACGCCACCGCCAAAAACAAGCCCACCACTGCGGCGCCGAGCGTCAGAATCTGCCGATGGTAGGGAAGCGATCGCTTGTCGGTGACGCTCCGGGCGAGAATGAAGCGCCCCACGCCGATGACGAGGATCGCGCCCAGGGCCGTGCCCAGCGTCCCGCCGTATTCAAGAAGTATGTCGATCATCTCCTGTACTATAGGCGAATACCCGCCGTCACTCAAAGCTGACCGACGTCCCGAGTCTCCACGTTCTGCCGTCGTTCAATCCATCCGATCATCGCGCCCATGGCGGTGACGAACAGAACGGTAAGCACGAGTCGGGTAACCATGAACTGCCACCCCAGAAAGCGCAGTTCCACCAGCTCCTGTGGGAGCTTAATGCAGGCCCACGCCGACAGAAAGATCGTAATGTTCATGACACTGGCTCCCTTGTCCCGAAGGGACCGCGCAAATGGAAACGCCACGTACAACGGACCCGTGGGCAACGTACCCAACACGAACGCCAGCACCACGCCGCGCAGCCCGGCGGAACCGCCCAGCAGCCGACTGATCATATCGTTGGAAACGAACACGGTCATGAGGCCCATCAGAATCATGACCGCCGGCAAGACGGTCACCAGCTCGATCGTGTAGTCTGCCACGGTCCGGGCGAAAACCCCCTCCGCAGCAGGGGTGAACCTCACCAGCGCCAGAACTACCGCGCTGACCCCCATGACCGGAAGCCACTTCTTCACCGCTGACGTCTGACGATTCATAAGACAACCCCCATGATAAACGAGATCCCCAGCGCTGCGAGAAGGCTGAGGCCATTCCGCAGGAGTGCAAACCGGCGCCCCAGCTCCTGCATCTCCAGCGGTAACGTCACCACCCCGATCATGGTGAGGCTGGTAATGAACGCCGCCACCACGGGGACCGATGCTCCCTGATTTAGCAGTGACGCGGAGAGCGGAAACGCCAGGAGCGCGGGAATATGCAACACACCTCCCACCAACGCCACCAGCACCACGCCCAGTGGTCCCGACTGGTCTCCCACAAAGCGCTCGAGCGCATCAGGAGACACAACCGCGAAGAGCGCTCCGATGAGCAGAATAATGATGATGACCATGGGGAGCATGCTCCAGGTCATCCGTGCCGCGACCTGTAGGCCCCGCAGGGCCCGCTGTCTATCACGCAGGAGTGCCACGCCCAACGCGACCCCGGCGATTCCATTGATCGCAATTGCAGTTGGACTCATTTCACACGCTCCTTCGTCGAAAATTTCGAACCAAACATCGACCCCAGATCATCCATCGCGGAATAAAAAACGGGAATGACAATCATCGTGAGGAACGTCGCGGCAGTCATGCCGCCGATCACGGCCACCGCCAGCGGCGAGAACCGTTCCGCTCCCAGAGCCCACTCCATCGCCAGCGGAATCATTCCCACGATCGTGGAGAGCGAGGTCATCATGATCGGCCGAAAGCGCGCGCCCACCGACTCCTCGATAGCGGTACGGCGATCCACACCGGCTTCCCGCCGCTGCTGGATGAAGTCGATCAGGATAATCGAGTTATTGACGACGATACCGATCAGCAGTATCAGCCCCACGAGTACCGGCATGGAGACGGGCATATCTGCAATCCACAGCGCTGCCGCGATGCCGATGAGACTCAAAGGCACCGCCACCATCACCGTAATCGGGTGACCG
This sequence comes from Alkalispirochaeta sp., assembly GCA_048614515.1. Taxonomy (GTDB): domain Bacteria; phylum Spirochaetota; class Spirochaetia; order DSM-27196; family Alkalispirochaetaceae; genus Alkalispirochaeta. Next base: position 3,334 of record JBMCMH010000117.1, read on the forward strand.
AAGGACTTGAACTGCGCCACCAGCAGCAAATAGACCGCGATAAACGCGATACCCAGCGCCCCGGCCAGTTCGCCTCGAGCATCGGCCATATCCGCTTCCTCTCCCTCCAGGGACACCCGATACCCATCGGGGATCGTCATACCTCGCAACGCCTCGTCCACATCGGCGGAGACAAAGTTCAGCGGCCGATCCTGGTGCAACGCTAAGATATCCAGCTTGGGTTCCAGGTTCTCCCGGGTCACCAGCCCTTGCACCGTCACTTCGCGGCCGTCTACAAGCGACCCCACCGGAACGGAAGCTGCAGCCCGGGGAGAAAAGGCCCGCACGCCGTACGCGTCGTCCCGTTCCTGCCGGTAATCCGGCGCATATCGCACCCGGATCGGCGTATCGGACGTTCCCGCTTGGGATGATCCGCGAAACACCCCCGTGCTCACTCCATTGAGCGCCTGCGTCAGCTCTCGGGAAAGGTCCCGGGGTGGGATGCCCAGTTCCCGGGTTCGTTCCACATCCACCGCGAGGTTTACCGACCGCTGGTCCATCCGCCAGCTCCGGTAGCTGTTCACCGTGCCGGGGACGGTGGAGACCGTCTCGAGCACCTCATCACCGAGGCGGTCGAGGATGACGGGATCGGGGCCTCTCAGACTGACCACGATACTGGAGGCGGTTGTAGCCACCGCGGTGCTGCCCGACTCGCGTACAACAAGATTCTCGATACCAGGGACACGAGCCAACTGATCGCGTAGGCGGTCCTGGATATCCCAGATCGACTCCTCCCGCTCAGTACGGGGAGACCAGGTTACGGTGATATAGCCTTGAGTGGGCCCTTGGACGCCGCCTCCGCCAAAGGAGGTCATGCCCGGTTCGAATCCAATCTGGGAGGAAAGCCGCTCAAGCTCAGCCTCGGCCATAATGATCCGCTCCACCTCGGCCACCACCTGCTCCGTCTCTTCAAGAGAGGAGCCGGAGGGTGTTTCCACCGTGATAAAGGTGTCACCACCGTCCATTTTGGGAAGCAACTCCATTCCTAAGGAGAGCAGGAGTTGAGCCCCGCCGGCGAAGGAAGCCACCGCAACCAGGAGCACCACCCAGCGGTGTCGCAGTGACCATTTGAGTACGTGAATGTATCCTGAACGCAGGCCGTCCATGAGCATCCCCCAGGGCCGAGCGGAGGCTCGCGCGATCCGTTCCATGCGACCGTCGCCCCCGGTGATCTTCATTGTAAGAATAGGAACCAGGAGCAACGCCACCACCAACGACGACAGAAAGGCGATAACCATCGTCGCCGCCAGGGGACCAAAGGTCTTGCCGACAAATCCATACAGAAAGAGCAGCGGGATCAGCACGGTGATAGTAGTGGCGTTTCCGGCGATTACCGCAAACTGGATCTCTTTCGCTCCCTGGATCGCCGCTTGAAACGGGGTAATCGTCGGTCTTCCATCGGCACCGATCCCCTCCTGGTAGTGACGGGTGATGTTCTCCAGCACAACCACCGAGGCATCAACCACCATACCCACCGCCAGGATCACCGCGGTCAGGGTTACCAGATCTAACTGAATTCCAAACAGCATCATGCCGGCAAACGTCAGGAGGAACGACATCGGCATGGAGATCGCTACCACCAGACCGCGGCGAAAACTGCCGAGAAAGAGAAAGATGATGATCGTTGCCAGGATGAGGGCCTGCCCCACCGCACCGAGCATGTTCCCCACCACCATTTCGGTGAAGGAGGCGCTTTCGTCGGCTTCGACGATGGTGAGATCCGGGTGACTTCGACGGATTTCCTCGAACTGCTCGCTCACCAGATTCACCACTTCCACCGTGTTGGCATCATCCTGCTTGAAGATCTGCATGGCGATCGCGTTCTCACCGTTTACCCGGAACCGGGACAGGTCTTCCCCGGAACCCATTTCTACGCGCGCCAAATCCCCCACCAGCACCCGTTGACCGCCGGGAGTGGTAATCGGTATCGACGATAGCTCCTCGGGGGAACTACTCTGCTGATCGATCCGGAAGCTGTACTGTTGCCCTTCGCTGCGAATCTCTCCCGCTGGGAGGCTGATGTTGTGGGCGGAGATCGCCTCCACCACCGCGCCCAGGGGCAGGTTATGGGCTTCCAACCGCGTCCGGTCCACCATTACTGAGAGCTCCGGCTGATACCCACCGAAGACGTCTACCAACGCCACACCCTCCACACGCTGGATCTCCGGTGCAAGGACGTCCTCAGCGATCGTGCGAGCCTCCGCCATATTATCTCCGGAGAGCCCCATCGTGATGACCGGCCGGTCGCTGGTAGAGAACTTCAACACCTGCGGTTCGGCGATCGTCGGTGGGAGGGTGGTGCGAATTCGTGAGATCGCGTTCTGCACGTCCACCGCAGCCAGGTCAACCGACATATCGTAGCGAAATTCCACCGTCACCAGAGACAGTCCTGCCTGGGATGAGGAGCTGACCTGCTCAACTCCCTCCAGCGATGCCACCTCTTCCTCAATCGGATCGGACACGAGGTCCGCTACATCTTCCGCCGCCGCCCCGGGATAGGAGGTGAGCACGTTCACCAGTGGTGGCGAGGTGTCGGGAAAGAGCTGAATCGGAAGGTTGATATACGCCAAAATTCCGAATATTACCGCCCCAATGAAGAGCGGATAGATCGAAAAGCGATTCTTGAGCGCGTAGTCGGAAAGTGCCATCAGTCTTTCCCTTCGGTTGCCACGGCGTAGACCGGTTGTTCATGCTGCAGGCCCGCGAGGTTGGTCAATGCCACCGCGCTGGATCCGTCCCAATCAAAGCTCACCGCGGTCCACGCTCCCTCAGTTATCCCGACATCGACGTCGTGGCGATAGGCGGTATCATCACGAACCACGAAGATGTGGGGCGTTCCGTTGGGATCCGCCACCGCCCGGGTCGGTACCGCCAGCGCCGTGTCCCGGCGATTGAGAATAAACTCAACCCGAATGGAGGCCCCTTTGCGAGGCAGGTCTTCACTCGGGGAGATCGGCAGCGTCACGGAGAAGGTGCGCGCCGGACCACTGGAGGTCGGAGCAATCGCGGCCACCTGCGCCTCAGTTGAATCTCCCGGCGTCAGTGAGACGTAGACCGCCGTACCGATCTTGATACCCCGAGCCAGGTCTTCTTCCACCACATCAACGCGGATCTCCCGCGTGGCGTCCCCTATAAGAGCCAGGCGCTGCCCGGGCATAACCGGCTGGCCGGCTTCGGCGGTCCAGTCCAGCACCGTCCCGTCGAAGGGAGCGGTCACTACCGTTTTGGCGAGTTGCGCCTCCGCCTCACTCAGGCCGGCCCGAGCGGTGCGCAGGGCACGCTCACTGGCATCCGCCTGTTCCGGAGCCAATGCCTCCTGCTCGACCAGACGCAGATCGGTGTCATGGCGTCGATCCCAATAGTCGACCTCGGCGCTCAGTCGCTCTACGGCGGCTTCCATCTCCGGCGACTCCAGACGGGCGATAACCTCTCCCTGCCGGAAGGCATCGCCCTCCGCTACCGGAAGCTCCACCAACGTACCCTGTACCCGAGCGACAATCGGAACTTCCTGTGACGCGAACACGGTTCCCACGTAGGAGATTCGGTTTTCCAATGTGCGGTATTCGGGATGCTGGACGCGAACCGCCACCGGTTGACGCTCCGGTACGTGGGCGGCTTCGCCGGAAGCGGAGGGAGCTGCGTCCCCGGAGGGGCGGGAGCACCCGCTGAGGAGGAGCAGTACCGCGAAGGCAGCAGGCACAGCCAGTGCCCACATCAGTACCCGGGTCGAATATGTCGTAGTCTTCATGGTGATTACTCCTGAATCAGTGACTGAACGCGGGAAGCTGAAAGCTCCCCGGCGATTTCTGTATGGGTGAGGTACGCCAGCAGCTGGTCATACCGTGTGCTCTGCCGATGCATTTGCAGCTCCAGCAGAGTGGTTTCTGCGGTAAGCAGATCACTCAGAGAACCGCGACCCTCTTCGAAGCGGTCTTCCACCGCCTGGACCGCGCGGTGCTGGTTCTCCACTGCAGACTGCAGCAGCTGGCCGCGCTCGGCGGCGTTGTACCACTGCTGCTGGAGAATACGCAGGTCCGTGAGAGATTCGGTGGTCACGGCGGTGCGGTTGTGTCCCGCCGAGAGGAGGTCAGCCTCTGCAGCGTTGAGACGAGCTCGCCGTTCACCGCCGGTAAGGATCGGCACGGTCACCGCGAGGCCCAGGGACCACTCGGCATTGAAATCCACGTCCGCCCCCGACCGGAAAGACTGCATGGCGAATCCGTCGATGCGAGGGGCAAAGGAGGCCTGAGCTCCGTCGCGCGCCGCC
>JBMCMH010000118.1:0-7616 GCA_048614515.1 Alkalispirochaeta sp.
CGCGCCCACCAGGACTCGAACCTGGGACCCCCGGCTTAGAAGGCCGATGCTCTATCCAGCTGAGCTATGAGCGCTCGCTCGGGATGGCCGGACTCGAACCGGCGGTCTCCTGCTCCCAAAGCAGGCGCCTTAGCCACTAGGCTACATCCCGTGTGTGTGGAAACTGCGTAATACGCCAGCGCAGTATAGGGAACGCTCGAGGGCCGGTCAAGATGGGCGGCCGCGGAGGAGACCTCCCCTCATCGATGCTCAGCGGCCTCGCGGAGTCGGCGACGTATGTTTGCCGGCGATGGCGCGCCATCTTTTCGTGGGTGGGAGTAGGTGGTAGAGTCGGCGGTATGCCTGGGTTAACCGAGCGTTTCGTACAGGTCGTGACGCGCCTTGAATCACAATACGGCGACGCCCCGAGTCTACTGGCCTACCGTTCTCCCTTCGAGCTGTTAATCGCCGTGATCCTCTCCGCCCAAACGACTGATGACGCAGTTAACGCGACGCTCCCCACCCTCTTTGAAACGTACCCTGATGCCGCGCGGCTTGCGGAGGCTGATCCCCACGATGTGGAAGAGATCATTCACTCGTTGGGGTTTTATCGGCAGAAGACGCGGAGCATTATCGGCACGGCGCAGACGTTGGTAGCTGAGTACGGGGGTAGCGTTCCCAATACGATGGAGGATTTGGTAAAACTTCCGGGGGTGGGGCGAAAATCAGCGGGAGTGGTGTTGCTTCATATCTATGGTGTTCCGGCAATCATCGTTGATACGCATTTTGGTCGAGTTGTGCGGAGGCTCGGGTTTAGCGCGGAGCAGAATCCGGTGAAGCTTGAGCGCGATGTGGCGGCGGTCCTCCCTCGCGAGTACTGGAACGACGCAAGTATGAGGCTGAATTACCACGGCCGCCGCTTCTGCTATGCCAGACATCCCGACTGTGGTGGATGTCCGGTGGCCGATCTGTGTCCATCGGCGGGGATTCTTCCGTGATCGCCCGCCGCGCCTGGTTTCCGCAGATAGATGACGAGCTCAAGACGGTGCTCGGGCCGGAGGGACTTGCCCTGGTTGGTGTATGCGATGTTGAGGGGGCGCCGGAGGAGCACACCGCTCGAGAGTTGGAGTATGACACGTGGATCTCGCGGGGATATCACGGCTCCATGGCGTACATGAAACGGCACGCCCCGCTCAAGTTTCATCCGGAGCAGTTGGTTCCCGGGTGTCAGTCAATCATCTTTGTAGGGCTCAACTACTATCAACGCGCACCCCAGTCACCGGAGGATCCTGCGGGCAGGGTGGCGCGCTACGCGTGGGGGCGAGACTATCATAAAGAGCTCGGGTACCGCATCAAGCGTGTAGCGCGAGCCCTGGGCGAACGCAACCCACACGATCGATTTCGCGCCTGGACGGATGCTACGCCGCTATCCGAACGGTTTTATGGCGAGCGGGCCGGTGTCGGGTTTACCGGACGCAACACGCTCCTCATCAATAGCGAGTTGGGAAGCTGGTTTGTGCTGGGCGAGATCCTCTCCACGCGCCGATTTACCGCTTCTGAACCGGCGGCCGGTCGCCACGGGGCGTGTCCTTCCAATTGTCGGCGGTGTATCGACGTGTGCCCCACGGGAGCGTTGTACGACGCCCACCGGATCGACGCATCTCGCTGCATTTCGTATCTCACCATCGAGCACGACGGAGTCATCCCGGAAGAGTTGAGGCCCCTTATGGGAGACTGGATCTTTGGCTGTGATCTCTGTCAGGAGGTATGCCCCCTGAATGTCCGGGCTCGCGTGACGGACGTCGAAAATTTTCTCACACCAATCGCGGGGTCGGACATACGCCTGGCCGAGATACTGGCGATCGAAACCGATGAGGAGTTTACCGCTCGATTTGCCGGGTCTCCGCTGATGCGAGCGAAACGCCGTGGGTTGGTTCGAAACGCTTGCATCGCGGCGGCAAATACCGGGGCCGTGGAGCTTGTGCCCAGATTGCGCGTCTTAGCCGATGACGTCGACGAAATCATCGCTATTCACGCCCGGTGGGCGGTAGACCAATTGCTCCCGAAGCCGTGATCGCGTAGTCTCTACGGTACATATGGATGGTTTACCGGCCCAGGTTCAAGAACGATTGAAGCAGTTGTCGGCTCAGTTTCGCGGGAGCCTTCCCGAGAAGCTCGAAGCGATCCGTGGTCTCTGGAAACGCAGTGAGCACGGTGATGTCGAAGCGTATCGGGCACTTCGATACCAAGTGCACAGATTGGCTGGGAGTGCTGCAACGTTCGGGTTTGATCACCTCACCGAGCTATCACGCACCGCGGAGCTCTGCATCGAGCAGGATCTCGCCTCCGATGATCGCGCGGTCAGTGAGGATACCACCCAGGCGATGCGGCGGTTGATTGATGATTCCGTTGGCACACCTCTGTCGCAGGCACATGAGCCACCGGCGGAGGACGAAGAGCCACGAAAGTTGATCATTCTTGCCGGTGAGGTTTCGGGAATCGGTGACAGCTTCGCGGAACAACTGGCAGTATTCGGCCTGACGCTCATCATGGTGCAGGAATTATCTGAGGTGCACTCGCTCTTGGCATCGGAGCAAGATCGCGGTGAGACGGACTTTGCGTATGCCGTCTTGTTTTCCACGGTGCAGTTTCTGGCACAGCGCCTGCCGCGCCTGGCGGAGCTGACGGCCCTGCGAGATGCCTATGCCGGACGGTTCTTCACCGTGTTAGTTGGAGACGAGGACGACTTTGCGAGTCGGTTACGGGCAGTGCGATACGGTGCGGATGCATTCCTTGCGGTGCCCGTGGAGGCCACTCAGCTGGTGGAGCGCGTAGAGACGATGGTGAGCGATCGTGGTGCGGAGCCGTACCACGTCCTCATTGTAGATGATGATCCCGATCAGGTTTCTTCCACCGCTTTGGTTCTTCAGAACGCGGGAATGATTACTTCAGTTGTTACCGACCCTCGCAACATCTTTCGGGTAATGGTGGAGTATCAGCCCGAATTGATACTGATGGATATGTATATGCCGGATTGCACCGGAGCCGAGCTGGCAGGGATAATTCGTCAGAACGACAGTTTCGTAGGTATCCCCATCATCTTTCTGTCCGTAGAAACTGATCCGGAGAAACAACTCGCTGCCATCCAGGCTGGGGGTGACGGATTCTTGGTGAAACCGTTTAACCGGGAACACTTGGTTGCGTCGGTGCGCCATCGTGCTGCGCGCATGCGGGCGATGAGGTTCTTTATGGAACGCGATTCCCTCACCGGGCTGCTAAACCATACCAATCTCAAAGCTCGGCTGGAGAACGACTTGGCGCGGGCCCGGCGGGTTGGAACCGATATGGTGTTTGCCATGATCGATATCGATCACTTCAAGCATGTCAACGATACCTATGGTCATCTCACCGGAGATAGGGTGCTCAAGGGACTTGCTCGGCTCCTTCAAGACCGGCTCCGACGAACCGACGTCGTTGGGCGGTACGGAGGTGAAGAGTTCGGCGTGATCCTCTTCAACACAGACTTGACGCAGGCCCTTCGTCTCCTCAATGAACTGCGAGAGAGCTTTTCCCGGCTGTTGCAGTCCAACGGAGAGGTTCACTTTCGAGTTACTTTTAGCTGCGGTGTTGCGGACTTTCCGGCGTTTGAGAGCGCTTCAGATCTCAATGAAGCGGCGGATGGAGCGCTGTACCGGGCCAAAGAATTGGGGCGGAACCGGGTCGTTCGCGCTACGGGGCCCTCAAGCGGCGAGCGTACCGCTGGGTCCACGTAAGGTATTCCCACCACGGGTCATTCTCGGAATTCAGTTCAAACACCGAAAGCCAAAATGCCGATGTCTCCGGTAGCGGTATGGGGGACGGGCTGGGAAGCGCTTCGCTCCACGAAATCACGAGCTGCGGAGCAACCGGTGGAACCTGCCGGTGGTCACCGGCGGACAATGCCTGCTGGAGGGCCACAATTTGCCGTTCCGTGTCGGGGCCGGTGGACGAGTCCCCCAGGGTGACTCGGGCTGGAGGAATCTCCGCCGGTGTGCTGCCGGTCCACGTCATAGTGACCATATGTGTCCGGCGTATCTCATCTAAAACGGCAAAACTCGGAAGCTCCTGGTGATAGCGAAGTGGAATAAGCGGCGGCAGCGCCCGGGACGCGGTATCTCCTCTTAGGGCAAAGCGCTTCCGCTGCAACTGTTCGCAGGCGTGTTCTACGTTGACCGCACATCGCAGGGCGGAAAGATAGGTGACCATGAGTGCCGTGCATGGTAGAGTAACGAGGTCATGGATGCAATCGTCAAACTCAGTAGTGAGCGAATCACCGAGGTCCTTCAACAGTGGGATACAGTGGACACCGTAACCGTCCTTAAGTTCGGGTCGGATCGCTATGATCCTAGTTTTTTTGTGAGCTTCGATGTGTACTACCACGGGACCGTCCCCGACCCGGACCAACGGGAAGCCGACTTCACCTTTGCCGCCGGCTTTGAGGCTACCGTAGATGGGCGAAAGGACCGGTTTCTCATGGATGATATACCGGTACGCCTGGAGTACAAGGCGATTCGTGAAGTGGATGCGCAGGTTGCCGCGGCAGCAAATGCCGAAGAAGGTCATTTCAGTGGTACTACCTATGGGTTTTTCCGCCTCACCCAGTCCGAGATGATCATGAATCGCAGTAACTGGCTTCCCGTGGTACGACGCATCCTTGATGAATTACCCGAAGAGTTCTGGATCAGACGAATCGAGATGCTTCGGGCGCATATGGAGCATGCACTCTCAGATCTGACCAGTGCGGTGTACGCTGAGGAGGATCTGTTTTATGAACTGTCGTTGGGACGGTTTCTCGAAACGAGTTGTGGACTGATGTTTGCGCTGAACCGACAGTTTGATCCCCCCGGTCGAATTCTCAGAGCCGAAATTGCCGAACTCCCTCGGTTACCGGAAGAGTTTGAGAGTAGATTTGAACACCTCCTCCGGCATGACAGCGCCGTCCCCGGCACTCGGAAGCGGCAAATCGCGGAATTGCTGGCTCGCAGCCTGCTTCGGCTGAGCTAATGGGGGCATGCACCATCGTCCGGCGCGTGGCACTTGCTGCCGCCGTTGTTGTTCTCACCGGTTGCCACGCCGATCTTGCCGCCTTTCGCGTAGTTGTGGATGACAACGGGCGGGAGCATACGCTTGCCATGCGTGATGAGTCACGGCGTCCGCATGATGAGGAAGCTGTGGTCGCCGGCACATTGGAGCGGAGGCCACGCTTTCGGATCGAGGAGATTCCGGAACGGCTGGAGGAAGTTCCGATCCTTCAGCTGGAGCTGGAACTCACTGGGGACGTTCGGGATGGGGGTGTGGAGATCACCGGTCCGATCACCTATTCCGGTCAGTTTTCCGCGGCCGTAGAGCCGGCTTCCTCGATGGAAGAGCGTGAGCAGCACGCCTCCACGCCTGAAGAGCGAGCTGGTGTGATCATTCGGCTTGATCTGAGTGACCGCTCGTCACGGGTCACCGGCAAGGATCTCCGGGACGCCGAGTTGGTATTCACGGCCGGTGGGGGCCACAGCTATACCATCGAAGGTGTTCGACTGCGCACCCGCGCGTCGGACCTGGAGGTGCGCCTTCCCGGGGGTGACCAGGGAGCGATCTTTGATGATCGCCTGCCGGTGGGGCGTGACCGGGGCGAGTGGCGATTACGGGACCTCTCTCATCTACTGGCGCAGCCGTATGCCGGTGTGCGCCTGCAATACCGCATGGCTGAGGAGGCGTTTGACGACCGCGAAGAGCGGCCCGTCGTTTCCGTGAATATCGAAGGGGCAGGGGATGAACGCCGTACGCTTCGACTCTACCCGCGCCCCGGGGTCCGGGAGGTCATCCTTCGGCCGGACGTGTGGGACATCGAGGCTGCAGCGTTGACGATGAGCGAATCCACTGACGGGTTTCAGCTCCTGCGGGTGTCCGGCCAGACGCCATCGGAGGATCCTACTATTCCAGTGCCAATCGAGATGTCGGAATTGCTTCGGTACCCGGCATCTCAGTGGCGGCACGATGATTTTGAGCTGTTCACGTGGACGTTGTATCCCGACATTCTGTGGTTCGATACGCGTAACTATGAGATCCAGGCACAGTTATTTCGGCGACTGGCATTCTTTGTAGAGAAGAGAGGCTTCATTGGGAGACTGCTCACGGACGAAGAACTGGAGGGACGTCACGGATGGAACGCGCACAACTATCGGCCCGAGGGGTTGGCCGATTTCTACAACGCCGTTCGGAGTACCGATTTTCCGATCAATGAGTATGAGACCTCCCTTCTGGAGATTCTGCTTCAGCGCGGTATCATCGTTGAGAACGAGGAGGGCCGATTTCTTCCGGGTCGCGGGGGCGTGCTCTCGATCAGTCAAGACAGTGGGTTCGATTTGCGCCAATTGCTCATCGTGCACGAAGCGATGCACGGCGTATTCTACAAGGAGTCATCGTTTCGTCGGAGGGCATTCGACTATTGGGAGCAAGATCTCGATACGAGAGAACGGGGGTTCTGGCGCGAATTCTTTTCGTGGATGAGTTACTCCCCAGACGATCGGTATCTCATGGTCAACGAGTTCCAGGCGTATCTGCTCCAACAAAGGGAGCGGGGAGTTCGATGGTACTTTCGTTCTCGTACGGTCGATCGACTGAAGAACGCGTTTCCTCAGCGGGTGGAACAACTGGACATCTTTTTGCGCGACTACCCCACGACCTTCGTGGATGCCGGAGGCGCGATGAATCAAGCGCTGTTTGAGGCGGCCGGAATGGTAGGGGGCGATCCGTTTTGTCTCCAGCCGATTCAGTAGCGCATGCGAGGTGCCCACGCCGGTGGGTGAGAAGCCCCAACTCCGCCAGGTTCGCGAGGGCTTCAGCGACGTGATGAGGTTTCCATCCCGCGAGCACACCGGCCGCGGCGTGTGCTGCATGCCCATGGAGGCGGTCTCCATGACTCAAGCGACCGGTGAGCAGTCGTGTCCACGCCCGCTCGCCCCGTCGTACCGGATCGCAGGAGACCGCGGCGAGTACCAGAGCTGCCGTCCGGGACAGAGCCGGTGTCCCTCCAGGATGCTCGCACCGATCACAGCCGGTGCACCGGTCGTCGTCCACACCAAAGTGACGCAGCACCGCGGTCCTTCGGCACGTGGTGCCAAACGCCATCTCCTGTACCGGTGATACCGCATCCGTCCCCCTCAGCTCCCGGTAGCGAATCTGTTCCTGCGGGGTAAGGAGTACGATCGATTGCGCCGGTTCTCGATCACGCCCACCGCGACCGCTCTCCTGGAGAAACGCTTCCGCGGTATCCGGGAGGTAGGTATGCACCACCGTACGAATATCGCGTTTATCGACTCCCATGCCGTACGCGCACGTGGTGGCGAGGACCGCATCCGTTCGATCAAAGAACTCCTGCTCGATGGCCTCTTTCCGAGCTCTCTCGAGGCCGGCGTGGTAAAACAGGGCGGCGCCGGACGGGAGGTATTCCGAGAGCAGACGGGCGATCGCCTCCGTTTCCGCGCGCGTGCGACAGAATACCAACGCCGGGCGCTGGACGTACCGGCCGGGATGCCACACCGGCAGGGTTGAGGCCGGTGTGGCAGCTGTAGCCGTCTCCGCAGCCGTCGCCGTCGCCGTCGCCG
>JBMCMH010000119.1:0-7610 GCA_048614515.1 Alkalispirochaeta sp.
GAACAGCTGCTGAATCATCTACCACGAGAATGCGTTTTGCCATACGGAAACCTCTGGTGCTAACTATGAAACGAAGTGCAGTTCTTTGCAAGGAATCTCAAAAAGAAACGCTCGTAATGGGACCCCGATAGGCCCCTTTGCCGAGCGCACCAAAAAAAACGAGCCGCCCCGGAGGGCGGCTCGCGCTACGTAACACTCGCTGATCGCGATCAGTCGTACAGCAATTGTGCGATGTCGGACTCATCCATGTTGTCGGCGTTGTAGAACACCGCACCGGTATCAACATCGGAGACCGATTCGCCGTTGGCGGCTTTCACCGCGAGTTCAACCGCGAGATATCCGATTTGATAGGGGTTCTGTGAGATCGAACCGAGGAAGAATCCTTCCCGGACCGCATTCTTCTGCGCTTCACCGGCATCAAACCCGATCACCTGAACGCCGTCATAGTCGGACTCCAACTGGGCACCGTCGTTGGTGGCCGCCAGAATCGCCACCGCACTGCCTTCGTTAGAAGCGAAGATACCGAGAATGTTGTCGTCCTCAACCCGGTTGAAGACTGCGTTGGCAGCAGCCACAACATCTTGGGTGCGCGGCGAGGAGGGCACGACCATGTCCAGAATGACGGACGGATCGCTTGCCTCGGGACCTTCTACGTACGCGGGGTTTCCCTGTACGAGGATGTCATCCTCGGAGAGGCCCGCTTCGCTTTGCAGAAGCTCGACCATGCGATCACGGAACCCAAACCCGCGCCGAGTAACCGACTCACTGGTGGCATCTTGGCTGAGCACGACGATCGTCACCGGATCGGAGGAAGACGCATCTTCCACCGCATCGCGAATCTCAGCGAACATTTCGTCAGCGGCAATACCCGCGGCGGCGGCGTTGTCGGTGGACGCGTTGGCATAGATCGCGCCCTCGGGGGCATCGGGTACACCGGAGTCAAATCCGATAATCGGAATCTCGCGGCGAACCGCCTCTTCCAACTGGTCCATTACCGCACTGGTATCAAGCGCCGCCAGAGCGATAGCCGAGGGCCCCTTGGCCATGGCGTTCTGCAGCATCTGTACCTGGTCCTGGATGTCGGCCTCCGATGCGGGACCTTCAAACGTGATCTCGACACCGTACTCTTCAGCAGCATCGTCGGACCCAGCCTTTACCGTCTGCCAGAACTGGTGCTGCAAACCTTTTGAAATTACCGGAATATACATCTCTCCGTCTTCTTCGGCTTGTCCCGAAGCAAAGAGAGGAAGTCCAGCGCCTACCATCAACAAGACAGTCAACGCAACTACGAGACCTTTTGATATCTTCATATCAACCTCCTAAAAATTTCCTCTGGAAACTACGTTTCCAGCTTTACTGCTTTTTCAGCTGATCCTGGAACGCGCGCTCTGCTTCTCGCTCTTCGCGGGCGATGCGCGCCTGTTCCGCCTTTTCCTCCGCCTTCATGCGGCGGTACGTCTGCTTGACCTCCGCCTGGAGCTTCTTGGCCTCTGCGTCCTTGCCTGCCGATTTCAGATCCCGAACCTTGGCGACCATGTCGATCCGATATTGGTCCGCCGGACTGATCACCCGCACTTCGGAGGCCTTCTTGGTACGATACATGTCTAGGAGCACGGCCCCGATCACCACCACACCGGTGAAGAACGTTTGATAGTGGGACTGCAAGTCCATAGACGGGAGGCCCACGCTCAGAACGGACATGATAAACACACCGATCAGTGTTCCAAACACACTTCCCACCCCGCCGGCCAGTGAAGTACCACCGATTACGGCGCCGGCGATCGCGAAGAGCTCGAAGCCCTGCCCCGCCGCAGGAAGTACCGTGGTGTACACCGCGGCGTAGGAAATTCCTCCGATTCCGGCGTATGTGCCGGCCACGACATAGGCAGACATCTCCCAGCGGCGGACGTTTACACCGGAGAGCCTGGCCGCCTCTTTGTTGCTTCCAATAGCGTAGATATAGCGTCCCATCTTGGTGTAGTTGAGAATGACATGCGAAAGCACGACGATCCCCAATAACAGGAGCGCCCCCGTGGGAATGGTAAATCCCTCCGGACTGATGTACTTAAACAGGTCCTTGTACCACCCATCGGCACCGGCACGGGTGGGAAATGTGGCGCTCCGTACGTTGGACACGATAGAACCAACGCCCATCGTGATCATCATTGTACCCAGCGTGACGATGAACGGTGGCATCCCAACACGGGCCACCATGAATCCGTTAAAGAACCCAAAGGCGATTCCCACGAGGATAATGAGTACGAGGCTCGCCGCCAACGACCATCCCCACGTCTTGTATGCGGTTCCTCCGATGATCGCTGCCGCCATCATCACCGTACCCACCGAGAGGTCTATTCCTCCGGTGATAATGACGAAGGTTACGCCCACCGAGATAAACCCGATGTAGTAGGCGGCGTCGATAATGTTCACCAGGGTGGGATATGAGAAGAAATTCCTTCCGAAAATCCCGAAGAACACGTACAAAATGACGAGCGCCGCCGGTGCAAGCAGCGTCTTGAGCCCGGTATCTTTAAATCGTTCCCAACTGGTCTGTTCTTTTATAGTTGCCATTCTTTATTTAGCTCCGCGTAAGGGTTTCTTGAGTTCTCATCGTCGCGTAGTGCATTATCTTTTCTTGAGTCGCATCCTTGATGTCCAGCTCTCCGGTAATGCGGCCCTCACACATCACCAGGATGCGATCACTCATGCGCAGCACCTCAGGAAGCTCGGAGGAAATCATGATAATCGATTTACCCCGGGACGCGAGCTCATTCATGAGGGAGTAGATCTCGCTCTTGGCACCCACATCAATACCTCGCGTGGGCTCATCAAAGATCAGAATGTCGCTATTACGAATAAGCCACTTCGCGAGCACCACCTTCTGTTGATTACCGCCGGAGAGGTTGCGCACCAGCTGATCGATCGAGGGTGTTTTGATATTGAGCCGCCCCACGTACTCCCGCGTCTTGGACCGGATCGACTGGTAATTTACAAACGGGCCCGCTTGAAAATCATCGTAGGTAGCAAGTACCACGTTGTCCTTCACGGTGAGTCCCAAGGCGAGGCCGTAGCGCTTTCGATCCTCCGAGAGGTACCCGATTCCGTGGGCCACCGCATCTTGCGGTGATCTAATATCCACCGGGCGTCCATTAATCCGAATGGTCCCCGTTTGAATCTCGTCGGCTCCAAAAATTGCTCGGGCGGTCTCGGTGCGCCCGGCCCCCATGAGCCCTGCGATTCCCAAAATTTCCCCCCGGCGCACGTCAAAACTAATATTCTGCACCATCTTGCCGGCGTTTAGATCTCGAACCTCCAACACGGTCTCGGCATTCGGCTCTACGGTGCTCACCGATTTTGGTTCCTCGTAGATGGTCCGCCCGACCATCATATTGATGAGATCGTTCTTGGTAATATCTGCCGTGTGCTCAGTGCCGACCATTTCTCCGTCCCGCATGACACTCACGCGATCGGCGATCTGGTGAATCTCATCCAAGCGGTGAGAGATGTGAATCATCGCGACGCCGCGAGACCGAAGATCCCGCATGATCTTGAAGAGCTCATCGATTTCGGCATCGGTGAGCGCTGCGGTGGGCTCGTCCAGAATGAGAATCCGCAGGTCGTGGGATACCGCCTTGGCGATTTCCACCATTTGCTGCTTGCCTACCGTGAGCCGGCTCAGCGTTGTGGTGGCATCTATATTCATATTGAGCCGCTCGAAGAGATCCTGGGCACGCTGATTCTGTTCTCGATCATTGAGAAACAGTCTTCCCGGGCGCATGGACTCCCGTCCGATAAATACGTTTTGCGCCACGGTGAGCTGGTCCATCATGTTCAGCTCTTGGTGAATAATCCCGATGCCCATCTCCAGGGCGTGTTTGGGATCCCGCGGGTTAAATAGATGATCCATATATCGCATCTCACCGCTATCCTTTTCGTGGATGCCGGTGAGAATTTTCATCATCGTCGACTTACCCGCGCCGTTCTCTCCGACCAGGGCATGGATCTCCCCCGGCTCTAACGCAAAATCCACATCCTTCAAGGCGTGGACGCCGGGAAATCTCTTGCTAATCGACTCTAGTTGCAGAAGTGGCACGCTTCGCGACTCCTTCAGTCAGTGTTGGATCATAGTTGACCGCTTTTCGGAGTCTGTAAATCGAAATTCTTTTTGTGTTGGTAGAAAATCTTCCGCTGATCTTAGCGAACGAGGGGGAAAATGAGCCGTTGCACATCTTCGTCGTACATATTGGTAGCACGAACAACCACGCTCCCCGTGTCTATGCGCTCGTCAACCGCCTCACCCCGGATGTGGCGGGCAAGCGTCTCCAGGGAGAGATACCCCATATTAAACGGCTTTTGCACCACCAGTGCCTGAATGACCCCCTGCTCGAGGAAGCTCACCTCGTCGGTGGACGCATCAAACCCTACGACGCGCACGTCCCCATCAAGTCCCATGCCGGCGATCGCTCGGCTCACGCCTACGGTGGACGTTTCGTTGAGGGCTATTATGCCGTCCACGTCGATATCCGGCCCCACCAGTCGCTCCACAATACTCCAGGCTTGGTCCTCATCGTTCATGGCATAATCCGGACCGAGGGTGGTGCCGCTTCCGGCGCGCGTATCGAGCGCCCGGCGCACCCCTTCTTCCCGTTCAATCGCCGTGGCAACGCCGGGAACGTGGCTCACAATGGCGATGGTCGCATCCGACCGAACCAGGTTGAGCATCGCTTCTCCCGCTCGCCGACCCGCTTCTACATTATTCGTGCCAACAAAGGACACCACCTGACCGTTATCAACATGTGAATCCACCGTCACCACGGGGATTCCCGTCCGAATCGCCCGCTGCACCGGCTCACGGAGGCGATCGTAATCGCTGGCGGCGAGAATAATACCGTCCGGCCGGCGATCGATTACGCCCTGCATGATCGCAATCTGGTCGTCGACTTGTTGTTCCAACCACGGACCGACCACGGTGGTTTCTACCAAATACTCCCGGGCCGCCGCCTCGATACCTTGGCGAACGACCTGCCAGAACTCCATTTGAGGGCTGGTGGCCTTTAGTACCACGTAGATCTCCAGCGGTTCTTCTTCTCCATAGTCACTTCGAAGGCCCACGATCGCCACCACCACCAAGAGCGCCGCCAAAAGTAACACCAACGGAATCCATAAGCGTCGCGTCACTGAACGCCTCCCTGGGGAATCGTGATCCGCACCGTGGTACCGTCCGAGGCATCACTGCGAAAGGTGAGTCCGTAGCGGTCCCCAAAGGTCAGGGCCAGTCGTTGATGCACGTTTTTCAGTCCGACTCCTCCGCTGGGTTCGATCTCTTGGCGGCGCAAACGCTCAAGCACAGAGTGCTCTATGCCGGGACCATCGTCGGATACTTCTATCAACACATCGTCTCCTTCCGGCCACGCCGCCACCGCCACGGCTCCCCCGCCGGCACGATTCTTGATACCGTGATAGATGGCATTTTCCACGATCGGTTGCAACGTGAGCCTCGGCAGCCGACATCCCCCAACCGCCGGATCAGCTTCAATCTCAAAGCGAAGACGATCGCGATAGCGCATCTGTTGAATCGTGAGATAACTGCGTACATGGTCCAGTTCCTTGGACAGCGGCACCATCGCATCTCCGCGGCCAATGCTCAATCGGAGTAATCGAGCCAGGTTGGTGGTCATGTCGATCACTTCGTTCATACGCCCCCCCTCCGCCATCCAGACGATGGAGTCCAGTGTATTGTAGAGGAAGTGCGGGGCGATCTGGTTCTGAAGCGCTTGGATCTCCGTCCGACGCTTCTCCTCCTGCTCCCGCTCGTTTCGAGCCATGAGGTCCCGTACCGTTGCTACCATGATCGCGAAGTCACGACTGAGCGCACCAATCTCATCACGCCGCTCAATCCGCAAATCGATATCGAACTGCCCCTGCTCCACTGCTTGCATGGACCGCCGCAAGCGCATAATTGGGAGAGAAATCCGCCGGGAGAGTACCACCGTTAACACCATGACGATCGCGAAACAGAGCGCAACCCACGACAGAAAGTATCCTCGCAGTTGGCGTTGGCCCGCGAGCAACTGCTCAACGGAGTTTACCGCCACAACTCGCCAGCCGGTGCGCTCCACCGTTTCCACGCTGTACAGGCGTTGATCCCCGTCATAGCGGCGGACGAGCTCTTCTTCCTCGTTCGCCAGGATCGCTTCGATCGGCTCGCTCACCAAATTGCTGTAGATCAGTTGCTGTTGGGGATGGTAGATAATACTACCATCGGCATCGGTGATAAACAGATATCCCCGCGGCCCGAGCTGCACGCTCCGGGCGAGCTGCTCAATAACTCGAAAATTGAGATCCACCAACAACACGAAATCGCCGCGGCTGCGGGACAGACTTACCACCCACTGGTAGTGGTCTCGCAGGAGATTCTGGACGCGGGCACCACTGTACGCCGGCGCTCCGGCCGAGGCCACCGCGTTCCGAAACCACGACTGCCGCAAGGGATCTACTACCGCGTTCAGAGGGTTGTCGCTGCTGTGGATGAGAATCCCCGCATCTCGCTCAGCCAGGGCCAACAAGCTCACATCAGGACGCATCCGAGAGACGGTGTCGAATACTTGGCGCACTTCCGGGAGCAGATCGCGGCGATCCGGATCCGCAATGAGCGCCTCCACGTCCTCATCGTCCAACAGCCCCGTGGCGATCCCGTCCATCTCACTGAGATAGTCACCGATGCTGGTGCGCACCTGAACCAGAAGCTGGTCGGTGTAATGAGTGGTGGTATCCCACAGCGCGTCCCGGGTGAGCACCAAGGCCGTGGTGCCGAGGAACAACACGGTGAATACCACCACCAGCGTGTACGCAACGGCTATCGTGATCTGGATACTGTTGGACTCCAACACTCGCGGCAGCCTCATCGAGCGCCGCCTCCCTCGTACTGCGCGCGATACTGAGTGGGCGTCATGCCGCAGACTTTTTTGAAGGTGCTCGAAAAGTAGTGGGGGTCACGAAACCCCACTTGCGGCGCGATCTCGTATCCGCGGCCGGCGCCGGTACGTATGAGTTCCTTGGCGTGTTCGATCCGCTGCTCCGTGAGGTATTCCACAAACGTCTTACCGGTGATCGCCTTAAACCGCTGGCTGAAATAGCTCACACTCACCGAAAGTTCCGCGCACACCTCCGTGAGACTCAATCCGGGCTCCTGGAAATGCTCGCGGATATACGCCTCGGCGGCGCGTACCTTGACTTCCGCCTGATTTCTCACCCGCTCTTCCAGGGAGTTCATAATCACCTCCAAGAGCCGCGAAAACCAGAGGTACACCGCCTCCAAGCTCGGGAGTCGAGCGATCTCTTCAAACGGATTGGTATCCGGCGAGATGAACAGGGAGAAGTCCACGTCCAGCGCCTCGGCCGCATCCAACACCCGGGCGAGATCCCGTTGGAGCAAGAGAATGCACATCGGCACCGGGCGGTTGCTGCGGCGGCACGCCTCCACCCGCGCGGTGAGCGCCGCCTGCGCCCCGTGGCGATCCACGTTGCGAATGCTCGCCTCCAACTCCGGCAACCCGTCCAGCGCGGGGGAGGTACGGAGACCCTGCGATAACCGAGGTGGCGCGCCGGCC
>JBMCMH010000120.1:0-7503 GCA_048614515.1 Alkalispirochaeta sp.
CGAACAAAAACACTTCCCATGCGACGGAGTCGTCTGTCGACTGGAACCCGGTTACAAAGTGTTGGCGATGGAGGCTATGGCCGGCGTTACCGTGGAAGACCAGCAGTCGAGCAGTTTCCTGCCCGCCGGTTCGGTCGGGTTCGGCCTGCGCGGGCGGCGCTCGCCACCCCATGCGGCCCTCCCCCTGATGCGGCCACGGTTCGAGCCCCTGCTGCCTCGCTTGAGCAACGAGGCTCGACTCGTCCTCGGTCGTAGGATAGTAGACGAACATATCCTGGCATCCTGTCAGGAGAACCATAGCTGCCGCAAGCGCGAGTTGGGCGAGCACGGATGGTGGGCCGGGGGAACGCCGGTGATGCAGGGATGATGGTATGCGTGACTGGCGCCGCCATACACTTCTGGTTGTCGACGTCCAGAATGATTTCTTCGAAGGTCTTCCCGATCGGGACGCGTTCCAGTATGCCATGGTGAACCTCATCTTTTTTTGCCGGTCGAGCCGGATTGGAGTATACCATCTGAGAGTATGCCGTGAGCCGGACGGTTCCAACTGGAGACCCTTTGAGGTTTTCCGGGAACGGTGGGTTAATCGGGGCAACCGCGACAATCTTCGTGAAAATGCAAATCAGTTGTTGACCTTTCCCTTAGGGCAATCCGTAGAATCACAGCATGTATTCGATCGGCGAGTTTTCCAGGATAAACAAGGTCACGCCCAAGACGCTGCGTCACTACGACCGCATCGGTCTCCTCAAGCCGGCGAGGATCGACGAGTGGACGGGGTACCGGTACTACGCGCCTGAGCAACTATCGGAAATCGCGCGGATTCTGATGCTCAAGGGCTTCGGCTGCAACCTCACCGAGATCCGGGAGATCCTCACCGACGATTCAAAACTGGAGCCGCTCCTGAGGGAGCGAGAGCGGGACATTAGGCAGACAATCCGAGCAGAGCGCGGCCGCCTCGATCGGGTTACCAGCTACCTCGCTCACATTACACAAGGAGAAACTATGAATACGGGAATCACCCTCAAACCACTTCCGGAGGTAATCGTCGCCTCCATGCGAACTACCGTCCCCGACTACGACGCGTTCTTTGAGATCGTACCAAAGATGGGAGAATACATGACCTCCGTCGGCGCAGTGTGCCGGACGCCGGAGTACTGCTTCACCATCTTTCACAACGATGAGTACCGCGAAGAGGATATCGACGTGGAGATTTGTGAGGCGGTGGAGGAACCGCGGGAGGACTCCGAAACGGTGCGGTTTCGGACGGTCGGCGGTGTTGCCATGGCAGCGTGTATCAGCCACAGCGGACCGTACGCAACTCTGGGTGAGAGCTATAACGCCCTCTTCTCATGGATCGGACGCAACGGGTATACCCCGGTCGACCACCCACGGGAGTCGTACATCGATGGCATCTGGAACAAAGATGACCCTGCTCAATGGCTGACGGAAGTGCAGGTGCCGGTCCGGCGAACGAAGGACGAGTAAACAGTTAAACCCGGTATGGCTCATTGCAATCAGTCCCATCACCGGGAGGCGCCCCCGATCCAGCGCCTCCCGTGGGCCTGCCGTGGGCCTGCCGGAACCCGCGCCCTACTTTGGGACTACCTGCGGTGGCTGATTGGCACGGTAGACTGTCTGCTCCAGGGGAACACCCTTTTTCTGGAGGTAGGTGATCATCTCGTTCTGGAACGTCGTACCCAGATCTACCCCCAGGCCGCGATCGGCAAAGCAGTTGTACTGGTACAGCTGACTGCCCACCCCAAACTTCCAGGCATGGTCTAACAGCACCCGCGGTGGGGCGTCCAGGTTCGGCGTCAACGTATCCGCCCAGCGGATATCCTCTTTTGCTTCCTCCCACGGCTCATACACCGCGAAGCGCACCTGCTGATAGTCATCGCGACGCTTCCGCGGCCCGATGACTTCCTGTACCAGCCCTACCACTCGATCGGCGATCGCCGGAGCCGCCGTGAGACCGGGAGAACGGATTCCGATCGCGTTGATGAAACCAGCGGGCTCCCGGTAGCGCTCAATAATGAAGTCCTTAGTGTCCGGCTCCGCCCGGTTACCGGCGTATGTTTTCACCGTCAGCTCGGTGCGCACTCCGGGTACCAATCTCCGCGTCTTTTCCAGGACCTCCTGCAAACCCTCGGGAGTTGTGGCGGTATTGTCCTGCTCTTCCTTGGGCAGATCATCGGCGGTGGGCCCGAGAAGCACATCCCCGGTGGCGGTACGGATCACCAGCGCCCCCTTGCTATTCTTGGCGGGCGTGGGAAAGATCACGTGATCCACATTGTAGTCCGGGTGCGGTTCCAGCAGGATGTATTCGCCCTTCCGGGGGGTAATGCGATACTGGTCGATACCCGCCATGGCGGAAACTTCGTCACCGTGCACACCGGCGGCGTTGACCACCGTTCGGGCGCGGATCGTACCGTTTGAGGTCACCACTCCAATCGTATCGGGATCCTCAAAATCGAACCCGATCACCTCGCGTCCCATAAAGGGAGTGACCCCATTGGCGACGATATTCTTGAAGAGCATGTTCACCACCGTCATGGGACACACGACACCGGCGGTTTTGGCGCGGAGCGCCCCCTGGACCGCAGGGTTCAAATTGGGCTCCAGCGCTCGCGTTTCCGCGCCCGAGAGCAGCTCCAACCCCTCTACGTTGCGGGCCGTTCCCCGCTCATACAGCTTACGGATGTAGTCCATGTCTT
The DNA here is from genome assembly GCA_048614515.1 of Alkalispirochaeta sp. Taxonomy (GTDB): domain Bacteria; phylum Spirochaetota; class Spirochaetia; order DSM-27196; family Alkalispirochaetaceae; genus Alkalispirochaeta. The sequence continues at coordinate 2,715 of JBMCMH010000120.1, forward strand.
CATCGTTCATGGCCACCACCATGGAGCCGTTGCGCACAACCGAAACTCCCAGTTCGGCGGCCCAGTCGTCATACCGACGATTGCCTTTGACGACCAGCTCCTCGCGGAGCGTTCCCTCCGGATCATCGTAGCCGGCATGGAGCACGCCGGAGTTCCCCTTGGTGGTGCCTTGCACCGGAATCGCGGCTTTCTCAATGATCGCAACGCCTACGTCCAGCTTGCTCAGCTCATACGCGATGCCGGCGCCGATCGCCCCAGCGCCAATCACGGCTACATCAAATATCTCTTGGGTGTTGTTCTGCATCTGTCTGTTCTCCTTCCGCTTAGGCAGTCACCTGAGGTCGAACCTCACGGATGACATTCCGCGCGCGCTCATACTGCCGGACAAAATCCGGATCGGGTTGGGCGGCGTCCCCGATCAGCGCAAAAACACCCCGCTGCGGGTGGTCGGCCGGAATCGTGGTCTGCGCCGCGTCCAGCTCCCAGCGCACACCCAGCATCTCACGCCACTGGCGCTCGAGGACAAAATCCCCATCAACCACCAACGCATCCCCGGTGAGCTCCCGGTGCGCGCCGTTCTGTTCGATTGCCACGCCGCTGAACGTTCCCTCGCCCCGGACGGCAGAGAGTGTGGCGTGGGGGTAGTCCGCCTCGGCCGGCTCATCGGGAGAGACCACGGTGGTGGCGATTCCTGCCCGCTGGGCGGCGCGAACCGTCTCAGTCAAGTACGGGGAAGATCCGTAGAAGATGACGTTGTGCCCCGGTTTAAACGGATAGTGCGCCAACATCTCCCCCACCTGGTAGGTGGTAAACATGCGGTTGGTCCGGCGCCCCGGCAGCAGGTGGCGACCAAAGAGCACCTGAACCGCACCCACAGCTACGATGAGATGGGAGAACCCGATCTTCTCATGCTCCTGCTCCGGAGTAATCACGTGTACCACCCGCTGCTCCAGATCCACTGCGAACACCCGGTGTCCGAGACGGACCGCCGGGTCTCGCGTAACGGGCTGCAGGTATTCCTCCCGAAATTGCGTCCCCGTGTAGGTTGCTCCCGAGACGGCGCCGAAGGGTATCTCCTCCATCCAACTCAACGTGTAACCCAGCGTATCTCGTCCTTCCACCAGCATCACCGAGGTTTCCCCGGCATCGCGAAGTTCGGTTAACGCGCCGATTCCGGCGGCGCCGCCGCCAACCACTATGTAATCTATTACGTGCATACTGTAAGCCTCTTATACCTTAGTATTTAGATATAGAATTCTACACCTGGGCATGACGGTTGTCAAATAACGATTTTACAAACGTGCGTTGGTGGAGAGTCAAAGAGGTTGTACCGACCTTCTATTCTGATAGGTGCTCCGGAATTTGCCTCGGTAATCGCTGATCCCGCCCCCCGCTATCGTTCTCTCTGATCGCAAAGTACTGTACCGCCGCCTGCAAGGAGTCTGCCTGGGCACTCAACTCCTCCGACATTGATGCCATCTCCTCCGAGGCGGAGGCGTTCTGCTGCGTGAGGTTGTCGAGCTGGAGGATCGCTTGATTCACCTGATCGGCTCCGCTGGACTGCTCCGCGCCGGCAGCGCTGATTTCCCGCAACAGGTCGGCCGATTTCGCGATCTCCGGGATGAGCTCGTCGATCAATTTTCCTGCGGTCCCTGCCACTTCCACGCTGCTATGGGAGAGTTGGGCAATTTCAATCGCCGCGTGCTGACTTCGCTCGGCAAGTTTCCGGACTTCACCGGCCACGACTGCAAATCCCTTGCCCTGCTCCCCGGCACGGGCGGCCTCGATCGCGGCGTTCAACGCCAGGAGATTGGTGTTCCGCGCGATCTCTTCAATGATCGTGATCTTCTCGGCAATTTGAGTCATCGCTTGCACCGTTTGCTGGACCGCTTCACCCCCGCGCCGCGCGTTCCGGGAAGCACTCTGGGCTACCTTATCTGCCTGGGCGGCGTTGTCGGCGGTCTGCTGGATATTTGATGCCATCTGCTCCATCGAGGCGCTTACCTCTTGCACCGAAGACGCTTGCTCGCTCGCGCCTTCCGACAAACGCTGGGCGGTGGAACTCATCTCGCCACTCCCCTGCGCCACTCCATCACTCGTGTGCTTGACGTCCGCGATAACGGAAGCTAACCGGCGCCGCATGGAGTTCATCGTGGTTGTGAGCTGTCCAATCTCGTCTTGCTCATGACTCTCCATGTGCTCAGTGAGATCTCCCGACTCGATCGTTCCGGCCAGGACTTGAAGCTCAGCGATGGGACGAACCACACTCCGAATGACGAGCACGAACAGAGGAACAACCACGAACATGAAGAGACCCAGGATCGTGGCAACTGCTATTGCCGAGAGCCGAGAGATCTGCTCTTCGATACGACCTGCCACCTCCGATTGCCGCGCGGCAACATTGTCGACGTACACCCCTGTGCCAATCCAGAAATCGGTACCTGGAATCATCTCGGCATACGAAACTTTGGGCTGTATGCCCTCCCCCGGCTTCTCGAACACGTACTCTACAAATCCTCCACCCTCGGCGGCGGCCTCGGCGAGTTCTCGTACATAATAGATGCCGTCGGGATCGGTGGTGTCGGAGAGGTCTTGTCCCTCTAAGTCAGGTCGGGGAGCGACGGTGAGCGCGACGGTACCCTCGTAGATAAAGAAGTAGCCGGATTCATCCTCTTCGAAGCGGATGTTCTCCACCGCAGTTTTGAGGATTTCTCGCCGTTCAACCTCGTCGTTGACGTCCGCTACGATATCCCCAAGGCTCACGGCCATACTGTGTGTAGCCACCAGCACTTTCTCGCGCATTCCATCCATCACGGCCGAACCGGCTTCCTCAGAGGCAAAATCTTCGATTTGTGTCATCCCGAAGAAATAGAACATCACGATGCCGGCGACGAACAGAAAGATAATGACGAGGATCGCGAACAGACGGGCACCCAACTTGAATCGTCTCATGGTCATAGGAGCCTCCCAACTCTCTCCCAAGTATGACCGTACAATTTAACAATGCAAGGAAGATGGGCGTTGCTGCGGGAAAACCGGCACCGTTCGCCCTCCGCCTGTGACGTATCCCAACAACGCCCCGCACGCGCGCGCCGCATTCCTTTTTCCAACAGTCCGGGTAGCGGGTCCCGTTATTGACGAGTCGTCAGAACGTGTATCGTATCCGCGGACCGATTGTTACGCTCGCCTCCAATGATTCGTAGAACAGGAGTTTAGATGCCACATACACTCCAGCGGTGATGTTGGGTAAGACCGAGTAGGCAACCTCTCCGTGAGGGGAAATCAGCGCTGCAATTTGGTTGTCAGCCTCGATTCCGCCAAAGGTGGACAGCTGAACACCGCCGTAGACCCCCGGGCGGAACTCGACCCTCCCCACAACTATCTCGTAGTGGAGTCCGGCCGCTATGAGGAAGCCCACCGTGTTCACATTTTGGCCATCTTCGTTCTCGGTACTCACCGTGCTCACGCCGGCAATTCCGCTGATGAGGAGACCGGGAATGGATTCGGACAGAAACGGAGGCTCCCAGTCGGCGTGCACGGCCCCTTCAAAGCCGGTGGCTCCCGTGTAGATGCCGACGGCGGGGGTAGCGCCGACGGCAACCTGCGCCTCCACCGGCGGCAGCGCTGCGGCCGCCAGGAGGAAGAGGGCCGGGGCGGCCACACGAAGGAGCGCATTAGTCTTCAACATACAGCCTCAACGCATCGAAGGTCAGATCGGTGCTACTCCAGTTCCGTACTCCCATGAAGCCTGCCTCCCGGGCGGCACCGGTTACGCCGGCAATACTGGTGATGTCCGGCTCGCTGATAATCGTGTATGGATCGCTTCCAATTGGCTGCTCAACGGAAACGGTGAGGGCGCCCGCATCTACCTCCAGAACGACGTTCATCGGTGAATAGAGATCGATGTCGGGGCGGCTGTCGTCGCCCGGCGTATCTGCCTCAACCTCAATGAACGGAGATCGTTCATTGCCATTGTTCCACTGGCGGACCACGATCTGGTCTCCCAGCCCCGGATCAAACTGAAGGGTGTATCCCGAGAACCCCGCCTCGTTGGCCGAGTCCGTTCCGTGAAAGAAGATCCCCCAGCCGTTTCCCTGCGTCATGTGAGCGCCGTCAATCTCGAGCCGCGCGGTGGTGACGCTGGGCATTTCCATATAGAGACGCCGTTCACCACTGCCGGAAAACGTGACCGAGTAGTCATTGGGGTCGACGTCGATGTTGGCACCCCCTCGCGTGGCGTCATAGCCTTCGTCAGTAAACGTGACACTTCCATCGGGATTGACCACGATCTCCCCATCGTCCTGGAGCTGCTCCCAGGAACCGGGCTCCGGCGCTCGTGCGGAGAAATCGTCGACAGTCAGTGTGTAGACGGCGGACGATTCCACGGCGTTGGATACGTGAAAGATCTCCTCTCCCGCGGCGCGGTAGCGACTCCAAGCAAGCGCTCCGCGGTCTAAGCGCCACGAGACGATATGTGTGCCGGCGGGCACCTCTTCGAGCAGAACTTCGGCGCGGGTTACGTCGGTTTCCTGAACAAACTCCGTAGCAGATATTCGGGTCCACGGTGATAAGGTGTCACCCTGTTCGGTGCGATACTCCAGGGCGATGATGTTCTGATCGCTGGGCCACTCCACGGAGAAACGAATGGTACCGGTGGCATCCGTTGCAGGAACCAGGGTTACATCGATCTCCGTCCGCGTCCCGGCAGCGATATCCACGTTCTCTTCCCGCCCGCGGAGGATCGTCTCATCAGTATCCCCGGTTGTCCTGATCGCCTCCACGGTAACCT
>JBMCMH010000121.1:0-7492 GCA_048614515.1 Alkalispirochaeta sp.
GGGACTGCCGCTGCTCGGCGGAAAGCACCGCCGCGGCCATATCCTGCGGCGGCGTGCCCGGGGCGATCGTGCCGCCGGAGGTGGAGGAGCCCGGTTCCCCGGGGGCGTCCCCAGTCGAGCCGCTACCGCCACCGGCGTCCGCGCTCGACGTGCCGGCGGCCGGGCCGCTATTGGCGGCCTCGAATCGGCTCGGGTCCAGCCCCATCTCCTTTACCTGCGCCTTCATCCCCTGCTCCAAGAGCAGCGGCGCGGCGGCGGCGTAGTTCAGCTCCGGCAACATGTAGTCCTCATCGATATCCGGTACCGGGGCATCGTAGGCCAGGGTGATCAGGTCTCGGCTCAGCCAGGCGCTCTCCCGGCCCTCTTCCAACTTGGTGCGTTGACTCTTACTGGAAATCTCATCGAGGTGATCGTAGATCTCGTGGAGGGTTCCAAACTGTTGGAGCAGCTTTACCGCCGTCTTGGCGCCGATACCCTTTACACCGGGCACGTTGTCGGAACTGTCCCCAATGAGCGCGAGGTAGTCCAGAATCTGCTCCGGCCACACCCCCCAGTCGCGATACACCGCATCGCGGTCCAGCTCGTCGATGCCGTCTTTGCCGGGGCGCAGCACCCGCACGGGGTCCTCCACCAGCTGCAGCAGATCCTTATCTCCGGAGATGACGCGACAGGGACGCCCGGTGTCGCGGCATACCTTCGCCAGGGTAGCCATAACGTCGTCCGCCTCGTATCCCTCCACCCGAACCATCGGCACGCCCAATGCCTCCAGAATCTGCTCGATAATGGGAATTTGCGCGTGGAGATCATCGGGGGTGGCATCTCGAGTGGCCTTATACTCCTCGTACTTCTCATGCCGAAAGGTGGGCGTCTTGGAATCCATAATCACCGCAAAGCGGCGCGGATTGTACTCGTTGAAGAGGGAAAGAAGGGTGCGAACAAAGCCAAATACCGCAGATGAGTTCTCGCCCCGGGGGTTTCGCAAGGGATTACGAATGAAGGCAAAGTACGAGCGGTAGATGACGCTGTACCCATCCAGTACATACAGCGTATCGTCCATAACGCTGTTATATCACGGGGCTTTGCGCATTGAACAGGAGCGCCCGGGACGTGTTATATTTGCACTATGGGAAAGCGAAGCAGCCGGTCCCGCGGACGGAATCGATCGGGAAACCGGAATCGCGGGCAGAATCAGAGCCAGAATCAAAAGCAGAATCAGCCGCGCAGTGGTGGTTCACCGCGGGCGCGCACACGGCGCGAGCCCTTTGATCCGGAGAAGCACTTCATGCCGGCGCCGGTACCGGAGCGCGAATACGACGTGTGTCCCGTATCGGGGGAAGAGATAGATGACATCGTCACGGCCCTGGCCGAGCCATACAGCGGTCGTCCCGCGCGCTTTGATCGGGTCATTGAAAAGATCAGAGCATCAGAAGAGATCGGTGAGGACGAGCGCCTGGCGTATCTCGGAAAAGGGGCGTTCGGTATTGTCAGTATTCAGACGGGAGAAAACGGCCGGCCGGAACTAACCGTCCGCAAGCGCATTCAATATGAGGATAGCCACGAGAAGTACTCCTGGCGCCGCGAATTGGCTCCGGGGATTTCCCGGGACTACGTCCCCCAACCGGAGCCGTTATCCGATCTATACTCCCGGGAAGAGCTGGAGCAGTTTCCGCGCTTCGACGCCACCGGCGCCTCATATGCCCGGAGCTAAACGGACTACATCATAACATTCAGCATCGATCCGCTCTGGTCCGCGCGGTAGACGGACCGCGCTCGGCGCGGAAGGTTAACGTCTTGGAGACGGCGGGAGAGATCCTGGGCTCGCTGAGACAGAAGCTCGCGGTTCCGCGCGTGCTGCGCACGAACCCGCTCGTGCACGTGGACAAGATCAGGGGCCGTGACGGAGGGAAAGATCTCTTGCAGCGGCCGAATCACCTTACCTAACGCTTCCAAATTGCCGATCATGGTGCGCTCGAGCCGCATATAGTGCTCCAGCGTGTCGATATCGCCGTGGAGAATAATCCCTTCTTGCATCGTCAGCAGGTGGAGGTATTCCTCCAGTTGGACGCGTTGCCGGTCGAGGTGGGCCCGCAGTCGCTGCGGCATATCATGGTCATCACCACCGCCGGTCATTCCGGTCATGTCGGTCACCCCGCGATATTGACGCCGCTCACCGGCGTCTTGGCACCGGCAGCGGTGTTTTCGATCTCTTTCCAGGCGTCGCGCAAATTGGCCATGAGCCCACGAACCTCTTTTAACGGCGCCACATCCTTTTGGATATTTCCTTCCATCAGGCGATCGTTGAAGAACATGTATAGGCGAAACAGGTTATGAGCGATCTCACCCCCCTGCTCCATGTCCAGAGCCACCATGAGCTCAGTAACAATGTCTTGCGCCTTCACCACCGCATTGTTTACGCGATCAAGCTGTTTGGTCCCGGCGTTGAGCAGCTTCTCCGCCTCGTCTATCTGCCGCAGGGCCTCATCATACAGCATGACGATGAGCCGTCCCTGGGATGCGGTCTTAATTCGTGTTTGTCGGTATGCGTGTACTGAGCTTTGTTGGTACGCCATCGTTCCCTCCCGTTAGCGTGCGTGTTCCATGAGCGTCGAGATCGGTACGATCTCGTATCCTTGCTCAATGAGTGCGTTCATTAGGACATCGAGCCGGTGGAACAGATAATCCTGCCGGCCTCCATCGGGACGATCGTCGCCCGGTTTTCCCACCGTCATCGCCACGATCGAACCCGGTTGTTTCTCCGCAATCACCTCTTCGATGATTTCGGCAGTAGGTCGGTACAATCGGGATAGACCGGATTCATCTCGAAACGGAACCCAATCTAGACTGTCCACGTCCCGACCAATATAGGTGTAATTCATCTCCTGCGCGGCCGAAATAATGGACGGCGCGGAGAAGTAATACGGCGCGTGCCACAGCAGTGATAACTCGCGCCCGGTAACATCGAAATACTCATCCTCGTTGCGTGCCAACCCCTGTTTTATGAATTCTTCGTCAAGTTCAAACCGGTCATCGGACATATCGAAATAGGTGTAGAAGAGGCTTCCCACCTCGTGCCCACTCTCAGCGATCTCCCGCACCGCCCCGGGGTGGCGCTGAATAAAATCTCCGTTCAGAAAAAAGGTAGCGCGCACATCGTATTCCGCCAAGGTATTGAGAATTTCCGTGAGCCCCGCCACCGAATCGATCGCATTAAAGGTGAGGGCAATCTCTCGCCGTCGAATGCGCGACCCATGGGTGAAGTTGGTAAAATCCACCGTTTCATCGTTCTCAGGAAACGGCTCGTAGCGTAATCGCGTGGCGGAGAACAGCGGCTCCGTGCCATAGGATTCCAGATCGCGGATCATCACCATATTGCGATAACTCCCGCGGGTACGGTCTTCCAGGTAGACCCGGTACTCATCGCCGGCAACCCGCGTGTCCGCCACGGCAAGGTCCTCATCCGCGATGCGTTGCCAGCCGGTCGCCGTGAGTTCAAAAAGGGACTCACCACTGCGTGCCCGAATCACACCGCTCTCAGAATCAAAGCCAAACTCATCGGCGCTGCTGAGCATTAGCACCTCTCTCCCGGCGTCGTTGGCGGTGTCCGCGCCCACGTCCACCCGCTCGATGGTGTGGCGGCCCGCCAGGACCAGATGGGTTCGATCCTGCCATATCGCATGCATCAATCCGGGGTGCTCAATCGCGCGCGCTTCGGACCAGTCCGCATAGTGCCGTATCGAAACACCCTCCGACGTCCACACGGCCACATGATCCCCATCGGGGGACAGCTCCATCCCGCGGACCCCTTCGTCCTCGGTAGGAGAGAAGCGGCTCCGCCCCGCTTCATCCGCGAGGTCAATCCGGTACACCTGGCTCTTCTGCTCACCGTGCAAAACGCCGGCGGTCAGCACCGTCACCACGTCTTGCGAGGACCACAGCACCGTCTGGACGCGAGTGTTTCGGGGAAGATACATGTATGGCAGCGAGAGGGAATCGCCGGTACTGGTGTAGTCATCGGTTTCGAGAAAGAGTACGTTGACGCTCCTGCCATCCTTGCTCACCAAGATTTTGTCTCCCCCCGGGGCGATCCAGAATCGATCAAAGTTTGAATCGAAGGAGTAGGGAATCTTGCCGATCACGGTTCCCACTTTGAGCACGTCCTGGTAGAGCGAACGCGTAAACAGTTCCAACCCCTGGACCCTATACACCAATGAGCCTCGTAGGTAGTACAGCGTATTGCCGCTCCCCCACTGCGCGGCGGCGATTCCGCCCGGGCCTAGGCGCCGCTGCGCTTCGTTCAGCGTCCGGCTGTTCCGATGGTGCAGCAGCGAGAAATAGTAGAGCGAGTTCTCCTTGGTGTACACCAGATAATCGGAATCCTCAGACCAGCGGAGGGGCGGTGAGTCCAGCGATAGCTCCACCCGCTGGGAGATCGTGGTGCGTTGATCGGATTGAATATCATGCAGAATGAGGTCGCCATAGCCCGGGGAGGTGGGCTCCAAGTAGCTCAAGTACCGTCCGTCGGGACTGGAGCCGACTGCCACCGTTTTGCCGCTCCGGACGTCTCCTCCGTCCACAAATGATGGAAATTCCGAGACCGGAGTGAAGTAGGGAGCAGGTCGCGGGGGACCATCCGCATCATTGGTGTCACGATCGCCGGCATCGCGTTCAGAGGAGTCCTCGTCGGCGGGATTTCGAAATACTCCGAACCGGTTCTGCACTTGGATGCGTCCCGTGTCGCCCAACCTCATAATTCGCTCCGGAAACACCGAACGTTGGACCACGGAATGGTCGGAGGCATCGGCGTGCAGCAGCGTACGGTGGGAGCCGTGGCCCGGCACGGTACTGGAGGCGGAAAACAAAAGCTCGTTGGATTCATTGAGTTGAAGGTCTCCAAACGTGACTTGAGCCGCCGAATGGGCCGTAAAAAATGAGAGTGCGATAAGCACAAGAAGTACGCGTTTCAAAGTCCTACCTCCCGGTGACGTAGTTCAATGTCGGCACGTTGGGATGCGGAAATAAGTGGGAATGAACAAAAACTACGGGCAGTGCGCTGTTTCCTGGAGCATCTGGTCCAATTCCGCTTCCATGGAGTCCAATTCCGCTCGCAGTTCATCCAACCGTTTGAGATAGATATCGCGGCGCTGCTCTTCCATTCGTTCAAACGGCTCTTCCAGCAGACTGTCGAGGGGTTCAGGCTTCCATGGCGTGCTTTCACCGGGTCCCATTACGCAGACTATAGTGATGTTCCGCGCCGCATGCAATGGAAATCTCTCAATACCGAGCACTACCGACGTGAACAGTAAGCAAAAGTCGGTTACACTGTGAAACTGATGAGACCATCCGCACCGCGCACTCGATATCATATCAGCACCACGGCGACGATCCTGGTTCTGGTTGCATCTGCCGTCACCGTAGGCATCGTTCTCGCCGTACCAGTCGATGCCCTCGGGGTATCCCCGGGACTGGGGGGACGGATTCTGGTGGCGGTACTGGTACTCCTCCTGGGTACGGCCCCGGCCGTATACTTCAGTGCGCGATCGCTCACCGGTGTGTTGCGGGCACTCACCGATGAGGCTGAGCGCATCCGTAATCTCGACTTTTCTCCGTCGGAGTCGATCGTCTCTCCCATTACGGAGTTTCACCGGCTGGCCCAGGGGTTTGGTGAGATGAAAGAGTCTCTGGCACAGCGCACCCGCCATCTCAACGCCAATATGGATCAGTTGGCGAAGATCATCGAGCTCAACATCGCCATTTCAGCCGAAAACGACATCAACCGCTTGAGCGAACTGATCCTCACCGGAGCTCGCGAACTGGCAGGCGCGGACGGAGGTAGTCTCTACCTCAAGAATGAGTCCGGTACTCATCTGGAGTTTCAGATCGTTCTCAACGAGACGCTGGGGTTTGCCCAGGGTGGGAGCAGCGGTGATCCGATTACGCTGCCCCCGGTTCCCCTGTACGCCGAGGACGGCACGCCCAACAATAACAACGTCGTGACCCACGCCTTTCACACGGGGGAGACGTTCAATATTGACGACGCCTATAACGCGGAACAGTTCGATTTTTCGGGAACGCGGCGGTTCGATGAGTCCAGCGGCTACCATAGCAAGTCCATTCTCACCGTACCGCTCAAGCCCCGGGGCAGCGGCATCATCGGGGCGATGCAACTGCTCAACCGCATCGACCCGGAGACGGGAGAAATCGGCACCTTTTCGCCGGAGATTCAGCGCTTCGTGGAGGCGCTTTCCGCGGGAGCCGCCACGGCGCTCTACAATCGCGACCTCATCGAGTCGCAGAAACGGCTGTTTGATTCGATGATTCGCCTCATTGCAGGCGCGATCGACGCCAAGAGCCCCTACACCGGCGGCCACTGCGCCCGCGTTCCGGTGCTGGCGATGATGCTCGGCAAGGAAGCGGAATCGGTGAGCGAGGGGCCGCTGGCGGAGTTTGCCTTTGAGTCCGACCAGGACTGGCGGGCGTTTCGTATCGGCGCGTGGTTGCACGATGCCGGCAAGGTAACCACGCCGGACTTCGTAGTGGACAAGTCCACCAAACTGGAGACGATCTATAATCGCATCCACGAGATCCGCACCCGGTTCGAGGTCATTCTGCGCGATGCCCGCATCGCACGGCACGAGGCGGTACTGGCAGGGGCCGACCCGGAGGAAGAGGATCGCAAGCTGGCGGAGATCGAGGCGGAACTCGCTGACGACTACGCCTTCGTGGCGGAGTGCAACCTGGGCGGCGAGTTTCTCTCCGAGGAGCACGTGGCGCGGCTCAATCGCATCGCCTCCCGCACCTGGATGCGCCACTTTGACGATACGGTGGGGCTCTCCTGGGAGGAGGCGACCCGCGTCTCCGAGGCGGCGCTGCAGGCGGCCCAGTCCCTCCCCGTAGAAGAGCACCTCATCGCCGACAAGCCGGAGCAGGTCATTCCCCGGACCTCCGAGTTCTACAAGACGTATGAAGGGTTCGGGTTCACGATTCCCGTGCCGGAGGCGCTCTACAACCGGGGCGAGCTCTACAACCTATCCATCAGTCGTGGAACACTCACCGCCGAAGAGCGCTTCAAGATAAACGAGCACGTCATGCAGACGATCGTCATGCTGGAGGAACTGCCCTTCCCCGACACCCTACAGCGCGTACCGGAGTACGCCGGCACGCACCATGAGGCGCTCAACGGCACCGGCTATCCTCGTCGGCTCACCGGCGACGCCCTTTCCGTTCCCGCCCGGGTCATGGCGATCGCCGATATCTTTGAGGCGCTCACCGCCTCGGACCGACCGTACAAACCGGCAAAGCCGCTCTCCGTTGCGGTGGATATCCTGAGCAAGTTCCGCGACGAGGGCCACATCGATCCGGACCTCTTTAAACTGTTTCTCACCAGCGGCGCCTATCGACAGTACGCCGAGCAGTACCTCAAACCGGAGCAGCTGGACGAGGTGGATATCTCAAAATACCTGTAGGGTCGGTCGTCCGGCCCCAGGAGCCGGGC
>JBMCMH010000122.1:0-7364 GCA_048614515.1 Alkalispirochaeta sp.
ACCGAGTGGTATCTCAGTATCGGCCGCTCTCAATGCCAAGCGGTGGTTATCTCACCGCTTACCGATCGCGGACGCCGAGGACTGTACGCGCGGCGTTTCGAGGAGGGTGGAATCTGGATCGACCTGATGCCCGCCCCGGGGCAGCTGTTGGTGCTTCGGGAAGATGTGTGGATCTTTCCGATCGAGTTTTCCGACGACCGGGAGACGCTCCATCGATATGGCGATTTTCCCATGCACTACCGTCGCCGCCCCGCCCACGAAGAGCGGAGGGAGGACAACGATGGGCGCCGGGGGGACGAGAGCGACCCCTATGCCGGTGAGTGGGAGGTGGATGGACGGAGTATGCGGGTGGCGGTTCGTCCACTAGAAGCGCACGACTGGGAGTTCCTCGTGCACTTTCCCGGAGATCCGCTCTCCGGCATCCGCCGGGGAACCTACCCGTTCTATCGGGCCGAACCCGGTGTGTACCGATCGTCCCGCGTGTATTCCGATTCGTATATTGAACTCACGTACGAGGAGGCCTCCGAGACCATCAAATTGACGCCCCAATTCTCATTGTCGGACATGCCCGCTGAGCTCACCGATCCGGTGCGTCTCTGGCCGGCATGTGACGAACCGGAGCGCGCCCAGTAGCTCTCCGGGCTCAACAGACGATCGTTATACCTCCGTCTACCACAAGGTCATGGCCGGTGATGAACGCGCTCATGGATGATGCGAGGAACAACACCGGCAGGGCGATCTCTTCAACCTCGGCCAACCGTTTCATCGGCGTGCGCTCCGTCCAGATCGCAACAAGCTCAGCAACCTCCGGCCGTCGATTCATATCGGTGAGCGTGTATCCGGGACTCACACTGTTGACCCGAATCCCCCGCTCCGCCAGCTCCACCGCCAGAGACTTGGTGAGCATGATTACACCCGCCTTGGACGCGTTATAGTTGGCCTGGAACTGCGGCACGTTGACCATTGACCCGGAAATCGACGCGATGTTTATGATGGAGGATCCCGACGGCATATACGACAGCGCCTCCCGGCACGAGGTGTAGACGCCTTTCAGATTGGTGTCGATGACGCGGTCCCACGCCGCCTCATCGAGGTCCGGCAGCCGCACGCTGTTGGCTACGCCGGCATTATTCACCAGCACGTCGATTTCGCCCAGCCGCTCCCGCACATTCTGAAAGGCGGCGCGCATAGATGCCGCATCACGAACATCCGCAGTAACCCCTATTGCCTCCCCACCGTGTTCTCGCGACAGCTCCCGGGCACGCTCTTCCGCAACCGCCTCATCGCGACCGATAAGTGCAACCCGCGCTCCCCGACGGGCACAGGCGTGTGCCACACCCCATCCAATACCCCGAGTCGCGCCGGTGACCACCACCGTGCGACCGGAAAAGTCCAAATCTCCCGGTAGTTGCATACCCGGATTGTACCACACTCCCGACGACTACGAGGGGGCGTGATATAATAACGCACGATAACTATCAGGTTTCGGACTGAGATGACTCGCGGTCGGGAGGGACTGTGACGCAGACAATTCTGTATGTCGACGATGAGCACGCGGTGCTTCGGGCAATGGCTCATGACCTACGTCCGTGGCTTACCCAACGAGAACTCAATCTGGAGACGGTGGATTCCGGTGAGAAGTGTCTCAATCTGTTGGAGTCTACGGAAGACGACGTAGTGCTGGTCATCTCGGATCTGCGCATGCCGGGAATGAAAGGCAGTGAGCTTATTGAGAGCATCTCCCACCGCTACCCGGACGTGGGCCTGGTTCTCTTAACCGCGTACTCCGACATGGCGGACATTACGCGGGCGGTGTCTTCAGACATCTATGGCTTGATCACAAAGCCGTGGGATGTGGGTCGGCTCACAGCAGAGCTGGACCGAATGGTGACCCGCGTCCGAAATGAGCGGCGGCGCGCCCGACGGGAGTATGAGTTGGAATCCCAATTGCGGATCGCCGGTGACTTTCAGTATCGATACTTCACGCATCAACCGCCCTCCACGCAGCGCTTCGATATAGAAATATCAAACCGACCGGCCCCAGGAATATATGTCACCGGCGACTATTACGAGGTCATTCGGCTCACCGACACGCGGATGTTGTGTCTCTTGGGCGACGCCGTCGGCCACGGGGTAAAGTCGGCGTTCATTGCAACTACCGTGAAAGCAATTATCGATGACTCTATGGATCTCATTCATTCCAGTGCGTTTGATCTTGGATCGTTTATGAACACGCTCAACACGCAGATTATCAACCGTCTATCGGGCGCATCAGAGGTGCTCATCTCGTTTTCGGCGGCGCTCATTGATGCCGATTCCGGCACGCTACACTATGCCGGTGGCGGCAATCCGCCCCTGTGCATCATCCGCGGTGGACAACTTCGGATGATTCCCACCGACGCTCCCGCGTTGGGCTGTTCCCTGGACGAAGCGTTTGCAGTAACCGAGATCGCACTGGAGCCGGGAGATCGAATGGTACTGTGTACCGACGGTGTCTTTGACCGGGGGTCCTCGGGACGGATCTCATGGAATGTATTGACCCGAATCTTTGAGCGCGCCCACGGCGCATCGCCCTTTATACCGCAGGTGGAACGAATACTCGGAGCGATGGACGTGCTGGAGACCAGCGGTGATGACACGAGACACCGCGACGATCTGACGATTCTTTCCGTGCTTCTCCGCGCTGCCGATGGCTGATCTTGACTACACACTGTACATAGCAGCCGCGCCGGTGGGAATCGGGGCGCTTCTGGTGTCCGTCCGGAGCGTGTGGCCGTACCGCACCAGTTTTGTCGCGCAAGGGCTCATTTGGTATCTGGCGATGGTGGGGGCGTTTCTCGGCGCCAACACGCTGGAGCTGGTGTCCACTACTCCCGCGGCCACGGTCTTTTGGGCCAAGATGGGGCACGTGTTTTTCCTGGGATCGGGCCTCTCGTGGCTGGCGTTCGCCTTCGCGTACGCCGGAATGGAGTCGTTCAGCCGGTGGCCGACGTTTCGATGGCTCACGGTGGCACCGGTGATATCATCCGCGATTATCTGGACCAACGAGTATCATCACTTGTTTTGGCACCGAGAGCACTTCACCGTGATCGCCGGTTTTCTCACGATGCGCCCCGACTATGGTCCGGCGTTCTGGATCAGCGGATTCTACCTCTATACGATGTTGCTCCTGGGAGTAACGCTTTTTGTTACCACGGGGGCCCGGGCGGGGCATCTCGTACGGCGGCAATCACTGCTGGTAACGGCGGGGGCGATCGTACCGGTCCTGGTAAACCTACTGTACGTCTTTCGCATCATCCCGGACATCCAGAAAGACTACACGCCGATCGCGTTCGCCCTATCGGGGCTCGTGTTTTTTGTGGCGATCCATCGATTCAATTTGCTCCGCGTATTTCCCCTGCACCACCGAGAGATCCTGGAGGACGTCTCAGCAGCCGTGATAACGGTAGATAGCGAAGGAGTTATCTGGGATATGAATCACCAGGCGCAAGAATTTCTCGGTATGTCTGCCCACGCGGTGGGTCAGCGCGCCGCGGAAACACCCCCTTTGAACAGCGTCCTCCAGAACATCCCCCTTGATACCCGGGGACACCGGCAGTCTTCCCTCGTGCGAGAGGCTGAGGAGACGCAGCATCTTGATATTTGGATCAAACCGATCCAGCAGAGCCATCGTGGCGATCGACGAGCCGGCTCCATTATCACGATTAGCGATGTCACACCCTGGGTACAACTGGTTCGGGAGCGAGATACCGCCCTGCGGCAGCTGGAAACGGAGCAGGCCCGGATCGATGAACTGCAAATGCACATGCGGCGCAGGGAACGGCTGGCAACGATCGGGCAACTGGCGGCGGGAATGGCTCATGAGATCAATAATCCGCTCACCTTTATGCGCAGTTCCGTCCGAGAGATGGAGCGCGTCCTTGCCCACGTGACTCCCCCTACGGATACGGATGTCGGGCAGCTGTCCTCAGATATCCACCAGGGACTGGACCGCATTGAGGCGGTTGTTCAGAACCTGCTCACCTACGCCCGGGGCTTTTCCCGATCGCGACCCCGGACGACGGTGGGGTTCGCCGAGATCGTGCGGGGCGTCGTGGCCTTGGTGCGGCCTGCCCTGGATGGTGTAAACCTGACGGTGACGATACCCGAGTCGATTGTTGTCCACTGCCGGAGCGATGAAATCAGCCAAGTGCTCCTCAATCTACTCCTCAATGCGATATACGCGGTGCATGAGGGGCAGTCCGATGTCGAACCGTGGATCGCGATGAACGCCGTGATCGAATCGACGAAGCTGGTGTGTACCGTACGCGACAGTGGCCCCGGGGTGCCCCACGCGGACCGCACGCGCGTCTTCGATCCCTTCTTCAGCACCAAGAGCGACGAAACCGGTACCGGCCTCGGTCTGAGTATCGCCCGGGAGATCGTACACGGAGGACATGGCGGACGGTTATACGTTGCCGACGATGCAGTCTCAACCTTCGTGATGGAATTGCCGGACGCCTCACGGCGCGTGTAAGACGCTGTCCACGTGGTCGGAATTGAAGTGCTCGTCCACCAAGAACGAGAGTTCAGTCCCCCCTGTCCCTACCCGCAGTTGCGCGCAGCCCGCGTACACCGGCTCCGGCTGGATAGAAATCTTCTCGATCGGCCGCGGGGTGATTGTCCGGGAATACCCGTAATTCCCGCGACCAAAGCGCGTGACCGGGGGTTCTCCGCGGTACACGATTATGTCGTGACCGGATACGATCACCAGTAACGCTCGCAGTGTGGAGCGCTTTACCACGTCCAATAGACGATCCAGTACCGTTGGCTCCCGCTTTTGTACGGTTCGCGGCGCCTGGTAGGCGACCGCCGCTGCCGCCTCATACGATTGTTCGCGGTGGAGCAAACCACGGTACAGATAGATCATATCCTCCGGATCCACTGCAGACGGAGGGACCGGCAGGGAATCACCGCGGAGGTGCGTTCGGATGATCTCAACCCCGCGATGAATGACGTCCTCCGAGACCGTATTGAAGGGCACGCGAATCGTCTCCGCGTCGGTTATGAGGGCTAACTCTCCGTGTAACAAGTCGTACAGCGTCTCCACGGCGACGATCCGGTCATACCCTGCCGACTCCGTCTGCACCCCGGCGGAGGTGCGGCAGTACACGGACACCCCCGCGCCATCGAATGTCACCAGATAGTCGTAGAGATCATCTCCGGGACGGGCATTTCTCCGCTCTATGCGGCGGGGCACTTTGAACGCGAACTCAGTATCACCGGTGAGCGACACGTGCGAGCTAAACGTCTCCGGCACATCCTCTGGAGCCTCTATCTCCAGAACCCACGGACCAAACAGATCATATTCACGCTTCTGCTTCTCCGACACCGGTATCTTTCCTGAGGTAGCCATAGGCCCTCCTCTGTTCATCATGCGCCCACCCGGACCGATCCGTCAAACGCTTACTCCTCGCGCGCCTCACGCAGACGCACCGCCTCGGCATACTCAGCGGAGTAGTCAATTCCCGGATCCACATCGGCTCCCAGCACCTGAAATGCGGTGTACAGCCACGCCAACAATGCCGTGCCGGAAAACACGGCCCCCGGCACCGTCTTCAGATAAAACTCCTGCTGATCGTCGGCGGGATTGAGACCCTTCATGCCATATTCAGCGATCTCCTGTGCCACCTGCGTAATCGACCGGCGGTCCAGATCCTCAAAAAAATCCAGCGCTCCCAGAATTGCGGGAATCACGCGATCAAATCGGCGGTCCGGGACATCTCCCGTCGGGACATCCGTACGCTCCGGGGTGTCCTCTGCAACGATCCGATCCATTACCACCGCCGGAGAACTCGGCGGGATACCCGGCCCCCGCGCCGGGGACGGATCGTCACGGAGCATGACATACTTAAGAACACCAAGCTCAGACCCCCAGTTCCGCACGAGCTGCCATTCAGCGCCGGGGCGGCTCTCGCGAGCGAGCTCCAAGAACTCTGTGTAGAAACGCTGCGCCGTATCTCGTACGTCGGCGTCTACATTAAAGCGCGCCGCCCGGTCGTGCCCGTACAGATCTCGGTAGAGGTACGCCACGACCAGGTTGAGCACCGCCGAGACTCGCGTGATCTGCGCCGGCATATCCGCCGGCGCAGAGGAGTGCGATAGGGATCGTTCCGCCGCCTCCACGAGATTCCGCAACCCCAGAAACTGTACCGGTCGGAACTCCGGCAGCTCATCGTGAAGAATCGCTTCCACAAACAGGTCGGTCGGCGTGGATATGATCTGTCCGTTCACCGCAGCGAAGAGCTGAGACAGATACGCGTCCCCGTTGGGAGAATCCTCAACGGCTCCGCCAAAATCACTCTTAAAGGCACCCACCTGGGCCTCGGTGGTGCCGGCGATAATTGATTTTCCGGCATCGCGGGCTTCAACGGTGCGTCGCAGGACGGTGAGTTGGTTCATGATGAGATGGTAGGCGTGGAGCGAAGGTTCTCGATAATAGATCTGGTGCCGATCTAAGTTATGAGGCTCGGCGATGTGGAGCATCGCCGGAACGGGGAGATCTTGTTGGCGCTCGATACTAATCGGCCGGCCGCTCTTTGTAGCGATCGTCTCGGCCCAAGACCGGGTCAGCTCCTCCAACGAATCGATCCGATGGTGGGCGATCTTTCGGGCGGTGGCGTGGGTGAGATTCAGTCCATACGTGAACTCTTCACTTTCCGCTTCGGCCGCCTTCATCACCTCAACGCCAAATCGAAACGCGCCGTCCCAATCATCCTGGTAATCGGCGAGAACCGCTTGCCCCAACAACACCTGCGGATCTCCCGGCGCCACGGTGCGTGCTCGCTCCAGATAGACGTGGGCACGGCCCACATCATCCATGTCCGTCAGCAGTACTTGAGCTGCAGAGATGAGCATCGGCAGATCCTCGGGATTCCAGCACAAGCCGGTGCGATACGCATCTATCGCCGCCGCATGGTTATCGGCGGCGTGAAACCCGGACGCTCGGATCCGGTGGAGCAACGCCACCGACGGATCAAGTTTGAGCAGCTCCTCCGCGGCTCGTCGCGCCTCGTCCAGGCGATCCGCCTCGAGGAGACGAAGCGCCTCTTGGACTCGGGGATCGTCGCTCTCCAGTTTTGGGAGCGCAGGAACGTGCACGGTCACCGACTCGCGGTCAACCGACACCGTGGGCGTTGCCGAACCGTGCGAATAGAACGATAGAAGCACCCGCAACGCGTCGTCGTGGGCGCCGGTCCGCACTGCCCGCAAGGCGGGGACGTCGATCGTATGGGGAAACAGTTCCGCAAGGAACGGATCAATAGGTAGCGCGATGTCCATGATGCAGCAGATGGTAGCAACGAAGGGCGTGGTTGTCGAGCTCA